>DATCEI010000218.1:0-3297 GCA_036510185.1 Rhizomicrobium sp.
AGGATCGGCCCACTGCGCGGCTGTTCGAAGTGTTTGTAGGTTCATGGGCAACAGCGCGCGCGCCGTTTTCAAAATTGTTCAGCCTGCCGTTCTACGGAAAATTTGAACTGGTCGCGCGTTACGGCAACAACAACCCGCTTCTACACTATCTGATGATGGACATTGATCGCCGCCGCGATCCCAATCCGATGCTGCACAACAAATGGTATGACGCGCGATACCCTGCGAAGACGGGACAAGCCATCGACCCCCTCATCCGGTTCGCAAAACTCGGACTCGCCGAAGGGCATCTGCCCAATCCGTTCGCGGCGCAGGAGTTGAAAGTTCACGATCAGAACGCGCGCATCCCTCGCGAATTGCTGGAGCAATATCTGGATGTGTCGGAATTCGACCGGCGCTGGTATGAGGCGGGCGCGACATTCGGTGTTCTGGGGAGATACCGCCCTTCGACAGGCGGCGGGCCGGTCAATGTCGCTGCAGCGGATGCTCTGAGCGAAGCAGGACTTGCCACAGGTGCTACGCAAAACATGGCATCGGCGGAACTTGTGATGGTTGCGACTTCGGCCATGGATGGCTCGGGCGAGCCCATCGGCGACTCGGCCGCACCAAACGCCTCACCCACCACATGACATTCCCACAGACACAGACATGAGCGATTTTCACCCCGGCATCATCTTCAACGAAGACAGCGATCTCATCGTGGGACATCGCGATGAGGCCCTGTCGCCCGTGCTTCACGTTTTCGACCGGCATTGGCACGGCATCCGCAGCGCGACGGCGTGCCTGCCCGGCAGCAAGCTCGGCATTTCCCACCGCTACGATCTGACGGGCGAGGAAATCCGGCATATTGAAGGCCTCATTTTCAAATATGGCTTCAAGGCGGTTTGCTTTCAGGGTTATTCCGAAAAAGCTGATCTGCTTGCCGAAATTCTCCATACCAATTTCGGTTCGGACCTCAGGCTCTATGTCGTGACGCATGTGACGACATCGCAATTCGAACATTCCTTCGAAATGACGATGCTAAAGCGCATTTACGACAAAGTGAGCAGGGGCGTTTTCGCGCGCGCCGGCAGCGTGAAGCCCAATTTCCATTTGTTCCTCGACAAAACCTGGCGCAAATGCGTCATCAATATCCCGCCCGATCTTTCGCGCATGAGCGTTGCCATTCCGGAACGCGAACCGGGCACGATTTTCATTCCCGTCGAAAACACCTGGCGGAAAAATCTCTACACGCAGGTGATCGCAGCCCAGCGTTCGCCCTTTGTCGAACATGTGTTGCTGGTGAACGCGCCGTCTCATCTCGAGGGATTGATGACGCTGGACAAAATCCAGATGGTCGGGTTCCAGCCCCTGCGCGGGTTGCTGGCCTATATGGGTCTTTCACAGGTGGTGTTGAACGCCACACTCGCCGAATGCCAGCCCATGACGCAACTGGAAGGGCTGGCGGTGGGAACGCCGGGACTGACGGGACCGTTGCGTCTGCCCGGATTTTCCGATCATCCGCTCGGCAAACTCTGCGAAGTCACCGAACTTGACGATCCCGGCATGCTCAGCCGCAAGCTCGATCTGATCCTTGAGGAATGGCGGGCCGATGCGCGCGGCTTCTCGGAACTGATCGCGGATTTTGTGAAATTGCGCATCAAGGCGGGGCTAGCCAGCTATCGCGAATTTCTGGAACTCTAAAGATGAATTCGGTCTGCATCGTCACCAACGAAGTCTACCCGATCGACAAGGGCGGCATCGCGCGGCTGATGTACAATTTCGCGATCAACAACAGCCAAAGCGAAACTCCCGCCGATATTCATTTCCTGCTGCCCGCGAAATGGCGGATGCATGCAGCCGAAGTCGAAGCGGAATTTGAGGGGCTTGCGACGCCTCACTATTGCCGGGAATCGCTGGAAGGCTTGGGTACACTCGGAACGCTGATCCGCAATTTCGGCGCAAAAGATTCGCTCGACTTCCACATGATCGAATCCCTGCGCTATTACGCGGGCCTGCTGGACGCGCAACAGGAATTGGGCCGCGAATTCGATATTGTCGAATTTCCGGATTTCGGCGGCTGGGGTTTTGCGTCCATCGCGGCCCGGCGAGCGGGACTTAATTTCAAGAAAACGCGTTTCACCATTCGCCTGCATTCGACGGAAAGTCTCATCGTCGATCACGAGCCGTTCGTGCACCAGCCGTCGGACTGGATCGCGGGCATTTGCGATCTGGAACGTCAGGCTCTTCTGGACGCGGACAAGGTGATTGCGCATTTGCCTTCGATTGTGAAATTGAACGCGGACCGTTTCGCCCTTCCGCCGGAATGGAATGACAAAATCCATATCGAGATGCCGCCGATTGTGCTGTCAGAGCCCGAGCTGGAGGCGCTCGCAGAATTTCAGGTGCGCGAAGAACCCGCGCCGCCGCCGCGCAATTTCCTGTTCTCCGCGCGGCTGCAACCGTTCAAGCGGCCGGAATTGTTCATCCGCGCCGCCGTCTGGTTCCTCGACAATTATGTCGACGCGAACAATCTGTTTCTCATTTCGTCCTATGGTTGGGACAAGAATTACATCGACTGGCTGCACCGGCTGGTGCCCGCGCGCTGGCGTGACAGCGTGGTCTTTTTGGAAGGCCTGACGCAGCAGCAGCGCGCCGAACTAATGCTGAACAGCATCCTTGTCATCCCTTCTGAATTCGAAAGTCTTTGCCTGCTTGCCTATGAAGGCCGGCTGCTGAACCTGAAAGTCGTCCTCAATGGACGCTGTCTCGCTTTTGGTGCGGAGCCGAAGCGCTGGAAGGATGGCGAGAACTGCCTTCTGTTCGATGGCGATTTCATCAGTCTGGCGCACACGATGCACAAGGCGCTCGACTGGACGCCCAAACCCGCCGAGCCATTGCCGCGTTCCACGCCCTATTGGGAAAAACCCATGGGCGAATTGTTCACGCCCGCCGGCCAACAGGAAACACCGCCTCTCACGCTCAGCTATCTCGTGTACGGTTCCACCGACCTCGATGAGCTTGGTCAGCGCTTGCAGGATCTCTCCTTCGGCCTCGGGCTGGACAATGTGCACGCGCTCGTCCCGCGCCAGGCTTTCGACGCCGCCGCCATTGCGCCGGAGGCGTGGCAAATTTCCGGCGTGACGATTCACTTGACAAGCTGGCTAGAGCCCACAGCCTCGGAAATACAGAACATCGTCGCCTATCTGAAAACCGATGCGGTCGCGTTCCTGCCCGCGGATATGCGCGCCGAACGCGAATTGTGGACGCTTGCCGCGGTCCAATTGGCGGCCGAGCCGGAGGCCGCGATATTCACAA
>DATCEI010000219.1:0-2466 GCA_036510185.1 Rhizomicrobium sp.
TTTAATCTTTGCGAGAAATACAGATTTCAACTGGGTGGCCCGCACTCCGGCGGGCCATGACATGTAAGGGTATGATTGCGCTCTTCTCTAACGTCTTTACCGCGCAGCACTTGCCGCTTCCTCGGCAAGCACATCATCCAGCCACTCAATGGAGCGCTCCGCGATATCTTCCCAGCCCGGCTCGCCGATCAGCCAGTGGCTGCGATCTTTGATTTCTTCGTAATAAGCGAACTCGCGATAACGCTGCGCGATACGGCGCACGGTGGAAGGCGCGTTGATGCGGTCCTGCGCGCCCGCAAGACACAGTATCGGACATTTCACGCTGCGCGCATCGACGGCGCCGGCCCGTTGCGGGTCCATGCCCCATTGCATGATCTCGAATGTGGCGCGGCCCGATTCCGGCACGAAGCGCGCGAACACCTGCTTGCGCTGTTCCCTGGGCATGCGGTCAAGCGCATTGGCGGCGGCGACGTCGTAGCTGGGGTAGATAATCTTCGCCCAAAAATCGCCCGCGAGGAACATCGCCTGCGCGGAAGCCATCTCGAACATCGTGGAGGGCAACACGCCCCAGGGCGCGCAAGGGGCGAGCAGCACGCAGGCGCGCGCGCGGCCACGCGCGGCCAGCATCTGCGCCAGCAAACCGCCCATGGAATGCCCAACCAGAATCGGCGTTTCAGGCAGGCTGGCGATTTCCGCTTCGAGATCGGATGCGAAATCCAGAATACTGGTCTGCGCCAGTGCGGCCGGCGGATCGCCGCCGCAATCGTGATGACGCAGAGTGGGCGTCAAAACGCGATGGCCGCGCGCTTCAAAAGGCTTGCGAAATTCATCGAAGGCCCAGCCGCCGCAAAATGCGCCGTGGATCATCATGATGGGAGGACGCCGGGGCTTGGCTCTGGTTTTCAGGATACCGGCCCCGCGAGATCGCGAAACGCCGAAATCACCGCCGTGTAGGTGTCGCGCTTGAACGGCACCACCATGCGCGGCAACGCCTCGAACGCGAGCCATTTCCACGACGCGAATTCCGGCTCCTTCGTTTTGATGTTGATGTCCGAATCCTCGCCCGTGAATCGCATCGCGATCCATTTCTGCCGCTGGCCGCGATATTTGCCGTGCAGCGCCACGCCCAAAAGATGCGGCGGCAGATCATACGAAAGCCATTCGGGATGCTCGCGCAGGATCGTGGCCTTGGCCGTGCCGATCTCTTCTTCCATTTCGCGCAAACCCGCCTGCGCAGGCGTTTCGCCGGGATCGATCCCGCCCTGCGGCATCTGCCAGCCTTCGACCGTTTGATCGATGCGGCGGCCGACAAACACCAGCCCCTCGCGGTTGAGCAGCATCACGCCCACGCAGGGCCGATACGGCAAATCCTCGTATTTCAGGAACGAATGGGGCCGCGCCATTGCGAATCGGGACGGTGCTATTTCGCGGCAACTATGGCCGATGCAGGCACCAGAACAAAGCCCCGGCCGGCAAGCCCCTTGGCCCATTGGGCGACGCGCGCAATGGTGACGGGATAGACGAAGGCGGTTCCAGCGGCAGCACCCTTGGCATGTGCGCTGGCTTCAAGCTGCGAGAGGCGGCGGTCGATATCGGCGGGATCCTGCTGCACGTCGATGATAGCTGCACTTTGCGCGAACGGCGCGCCCAGACGATGCGCCACGTCGGGTGCTGTGGAATTGGGCACGGAGCCATCGTCGAAGAACATCAGCCCACGCCGAGACAGCGCGGTCAGCACCGGCTCCAGCGCATCGGAATCGGTGAGCATGCGCCCGCCCAGAAAATTGGTGACGCCCGCATAGCCGGTGAAGCGCGACAGCGACCAGTCGAGCCGCGAGGAATTGTTTTGCGCGTTCGTGCCAGCGCGCAACGTGTGCGGCCCCGGATCGCTGTCGGGATAATCGGACGGCTCCATCGGCACTTCGAGCAGCACTTCGTGGCCGCGCTGGCGGGCCTGATTGACCCATGACTGCACATCGCCCGCATGCGGCGCAAACGCGAGCGTGACCGCGGGCGGCAATCCGGCGAGTGCTGCCGATGTCGCTTTCGCGCTCAGGCCCAATCCCATTATGACCAGCGCGATGCGAATGCCTTTGCCTGCCGCGATAGGTGGCGCGTAGGCCGCCATCGGCGTGCGCCCGTCATCGGCGATGCGCGGCAACGGACCTTGCGGTGTATTTTCGATCAGCGCCGGATCGGCCACCAGCGCGCTGCCCGCACGAACCGCTTCGGTGATCGCGGGTGCGGCGGTTTCGGTTTGCTGCGTTGCTGGGATTTCCGATGGCCGCAGCATGGCGTGCTGATCGCCCGATTGCGCGGCGCTGGACTTCAGATCGATCACGACGCCGGATTGCCCGGCATTCGGATCGCCGAATAGCGTTACGGCAAGCCCAATACCGATCAGGCCCGCGAACAGCAGAAAATAAGCGATGACGAGCGGATCGGTTCGTGCCGGTCCGCGCCTGC
>DATCEI010000220.1:0-15084 GCA_036510185.1 Rhizomicrobium sp.
ACCTTGTCGGGCGCTCCCAAGATCCGCGCCATGCAGATCATCGACGAATTCGAAAAAGAAAAACGCGGCGCGGTTTATGCGGGCGCGGTCGGCTATTTCGGGGCGGACGGTTCGATGGACACCTGCATCGTGCTGCGCACCGCGGTTGTGAAAGATGGCATGATGTATGTGCAGGCGGGCGGCGGCGTGGTGGCCGACAGCGTGCCGGAAGCCGAATATCAGGAAACCGAGAACAAAGCCCGCGCGCTGATGGCCTCGGCGGAAGAAGCGTTTCGTCAGGCGGCGTCTGCGAAGCGGGGGCAGTAGTTTCGTTTGGCACTATTTTGTGCTGACACATTCCACCCATTGTCATTCCCGGCTGAGCGACCGGCTGGGAGCGAGGGGAAGGGAATCCAGGTGTCAAACACCGGACGGTATTTGACACCTGGGTCCCCTTCCCTCGCGAACAAAGTTCGCGCTCGCCGGGGATGACAATTATGTGTTTGCTCGCAATCGAAGGCGATACCAAATGACCCGTTACTTTTGTTACTTGTCGAACACCTTCTCCACCGCAGCCTGCGCCTCGCCCTGAATCTGCCGCAGATGTTCCTCGCCGCGAAAACTCTCCGCATAAATCTTGTAAACATCCTCCGTGCCCGAAGGCCGGGCGGCGAACCATCCGTTCTTCGCAATCACCTTGATGCCGCCGATGAGTTCGTTGTTGCCCGGCGCGCGATTGAGTTTCGATTCCACTTTCTCGCCGCCGAGTTCTTTGATGTCGAACGCATCCGGCTGCAATTTCTTGAAAATCTCCTTGCGCTCGGGCGCCGCGGGCGCATCGATGCGTTCGTAGAAGGATTGGCCAAGATCGCTCGTGATCGACTTGTAGTACTCTTCGGGATTATGGCCCGTATGCGCGATGATTTCGGCGGCAAGCAGGCCCATGATGAGTCCATCCTTGTCCGTCGTCCATACCGATCCGTCGCGCCGCAGAAACGATGCGCCCGCACTTTCCTCGCCGCCGAAAGCAAGTGTGCCGTCGATCAGCCCCTCGCTGAACCATTTGAAGCCGACCGGCACTTCCACCAGTCTGCGCTTCAGTTTCGCCACCACGCGGTCGATCATCGCGCTGGAAACCACCGTTTTGCCGATGGCGCTATCACCGCGCCATTGCGGCCGGTTCGCCGCGAGATAGGAAATCGCCGCCGCCAGATAATAATTCGGATTCATCAAGCCGCTGGACGGACAGACAATGCCGTGCCGGTCGGCATCCGTGTCATTGGCGAATGCGATATCGAATTTGTCGCGAATATCGATCAGCCGCGCCATCGCGTAGGGCGAGGAACAATCCATGCGAATTTTCCCATCCCAGTCCACCGTCATGAAGCGGAAAGTGGGATCGATGGCGTCGTTCACGATTGTCGCGTTGATCCTGTAATGCTCGATCAGCGGCTGCCAATATTGTACGGCAGCGCCACCCAGCGGATCGATGCCGATGCGCACGCCTGCCGAACGGATCGCCTCCATATCCACGACATTGGCGAGATCATTGATGTAAGGCGTGATGAAATCATATTCGTGCACACAGGTTGCCTTGCGCGCGCGCTCACAAGGAATGCGTTCAATACCCGCGAGGGCTTTCGCGAGAAAATCATTCGCGGTTTTCTCGATCCATCCCGTGATCGCGACATCGGCAGGCCCGCCATTCGGCGGATTGTATTTGAAGCCGCCCTCGTCCGGCGGATTGTGCGACGGGCTGATGACGATGCCGTCCGCAAGGCCGGTTTTACGCCCTTTATTATATGTGAGAATCGCGTGCGAAATGACCGGCGTGGGCGTGTAACCGCTTTGCGCGTCGATCATCGTTTCGACGCCGTTGGCGGCGAACACTTCCAGCGCGCTGGCAAATGCGGGCTCGGACAGCGCATGCGTGTCCATGCCCATGAACAGCGGGCCGTCTATGCCCTCCTTGCGCCGGTAAAGACACACCGCCTGCGCGATCGCCAGAATATGTGATTCATTGAATGCGCTCTCGAATGCCGAGCCGCGATGGCCCGATGTGCCGAACGACACGCGCTGTGCGGCCACCGACACATCAGGCTTCAGCGCGAAATATTCCGTCACCAGTCGCGGCACATTCACCAGCATCGATTGCGGCGCGGGTTTTCCCGCAAGCGGATTGATTTTTCTTGTCATCTTTATCCCAACACAATCTGCACGCGATGTTTGCCGCCGTCATCCACCAGTGGAATATAAGCCTTCTTGTCCGCCGCCAGCATCTGTCCGTCCAGTTTCGTGCCGAGAATGCCGCGGCAAACGCCGAGCGGATTTTCCACCGTGATGTCGTATTGTGCCGTGCGATAGCGGAACGAAATCTCGAAGCCCGGCCATCCGCGCGGAATGCACGGATCGATCAGCAGATGATCGCCCTGCACGCGGAAACCAAGCAGATATTCCAGCGCCGCGCGATACATCCACCCCGCGGACCCCGTGTACCACGTCCATCCGCCGCGCCCGACATGCGGCGGCATCGAATAAATATCCGCGCACGCGACATAAGGCTCGACCTTGTAACGCAGCAGATCGGTGCGATTGCTGGAATGGCTGATCGGATTCAGCATCGACCACAATTCATGCGCCTTGTCGCCCTCGCCCTGCATGGCGAACGCCAGCGCCGACCACACGCCCGCATGGGTGTATTGTCCGCCGTTTTCGCGGATGCCCGGCGGATAGCCCTTGATGTAACCGGGATCGCGCGCGGGATGATCGAAAGGCGGCGTGAACAGCAGCGCCAGTTTTTCGTCGCGCCGCACGAGATATTTGTCCACCGCTTCCATCGCGCGCGCGGCGCGCGCTGGGTCCGCGGCGCGCGAAATCACCGCCCAGGATTGCGCGATGGAATCTATGCGACATTCATTATTCGACACCGACCCGAGCGGCGATTCATCGTCGAAATAGGCGCGGCGATACCAGTCACCATCCCACGCATTCTGTTCCAGCGAAACCTTCAGCGCATCGGCGCGCGTGCGCCATGCAACCGCGCGCGCATCGCTACGCTTCTCCGCCAGATCGGCGAACGATGTCAGCGCGGAGAACAGGAACCAGCCCAGCCACACGCTTTCGCCCTTGCCGCCCTCGCCCACGCGATCCATGCCGTCATTCCAGTCGCCCGTGCCCATCAGCGGAATGCCGTGCACACCGAGCGCGAGGCTTTGGTCGAGCGCCAGCGCGCAATGCTCGAACAGGCTCGCGGTGCGGTGGGAAATCGTGGGTTCGAAAAATGCGTCGCGCTGGCCGTCGCGCAGCACCGGGCCTTCGAGATACGGAACCTGCTCGTCGAGAACCGCCGCATCGCCCGTGACGGCGACGTAATGAGAAGTCACATATGCCAGCCATCCGCGATCGTCGGACACGCGCGTGCGAATGCCGCGTTCGCTTTCCGGCAGCCACCAATGCTGCACATCACCTTGCGTGAATTGCCGCGCCGCCGCGCGCAACACCTGCGCGCGCGCAATATCGGGCCGCGAAACGCACAGCGCCATCACATCCTGCAACTGATCGCGGAAACCATAAGCGCCGCTCGCCTGATAAAATCCCGTGCGCGCCCACACGCGGCACGACAGCGCCTGATAGGGCAGCCAGCGGTTCAGCAGAATGTCCATCGCGCGATCCGGCGTTTTCACCTGCACCGTGTCCAGCACATCGTCCCACTGCTTCGTCGCATCGGCGAACACCGCATTCAGATCGGCATTGCGATATTTCACAATCAGGCTTTGCGCCTCTTCGCGCGTCGCGGCCTGTCCAAGAAAGAAAACAATTTCCATCGTGCCGATTGCGCTCAGCTTCACCGGCGCCTGCAATGCGCAACACGGATCAAGCCCCGCGCCCACGCGGCTCGACAACACCGTTCCATGCGCAAGCCCAAGCGGATCATCCAGCGCGCCGTCGCGGCCGATGAATTCCGTGCGGTCGCCGGTCCACGCGGTTTGGCGGCCATTCAGATCGGCAAACGCCACGCGCTCGCCGAAATCATTGCTCCACGGATTTTGTGCGAACATCGCGCCGGTTTGCGGATCGATTTCGGTGACGATGTGCGCGCCGCCCGCAGCACGCGATTGGCCCAGCACCCATTCCACAAATGCCGTCACCGAAAGACGGCGCTCGCGGCCCGACTGATTGGCGATTTTCAGCCGCGCGATTTTCACCGAGTCATTCACCGGCACGAATTGCACAAGCTCCAGCGCAATGCCGCGCGAAACATGTTCGAAGCGGCTATAGCCCTGCCCGTGCCGCACGGTGTAGGCCGACGCTTTCTCGCGAATGGGCGACGCGGTCGGGCACCACAATTCACCCGTGTCTTCGTCGCGCACATAAATCGCCTCGCCCGGCGCATCGCCCACCGCATCGTTCGACCATGGCGTCAACTGGTTCTGCTGGCTGTTGACCGACCAGGTGAAGCCGCTGCCGTCGGTGGAAACGGTGAAACCAAATTGCGGATTGGCGATGACATTGATCCACGGCGCGGGCGTGCGTTCGCCGCCTTCGAGAATTGTCACATATTCGCGTCCGCTCTGCGCGAAGCCGCCGATGCCGTTGAAAAACTCCATCGTCGGACGCGGCAGCGAAACTTCCGGCGTCGCGGGCGCGGGCAAACGGCGCGGCGGCGGCGCCACGCCCGGTTTCTGGTCGCGCGCGCGATTGATCTGTTCGGCCAGCGTGCCGCGCGGCCCATGCAGCACGGCGCGCGCGCAGGACAGAAGCAGCGCGCGGGTTTCCGGCGGCACAAGATCGGCGCGCAACACGAACACCGCGCCGCGCGAATCATCGCCCGTCAGGCGCGGCATGGAACGGTTCATCCGCACCAGCGCCTCCAGCGCCGATTGCAGATTCTGCACATAGGATGCGGGCCTGTCGTTCAGGATGACGAGATCGACGGCCAATTGCTTCAGCCGCCAATATTCATGCGCGCGCAAAAGCTGGCGCACGAGTTTGAGATCGTCTTCCTCCTCCACGCGCACGAGCACAATCGGCAGATCGCCGGAAATGCCTTGCGGCCATAGCGTGGATGCCTTGCGCGTGCCGCGTTTGATGACATCGGCGGCAGGCCGCAACGCGGAATCCGAATAGAGAATGTGATTGGCGAGACGCTGGAACAGATGCGCCTCATCCGGACGAATGCCCAAATGATGCAATTGCATCTGGCCTTGCGTCCACGCCAGCGTCGTTGCGCGCTCGAACGAGGCGGCATCGTGATGCTTGTCGGCGAGATCGAGAATTTCTTCGCGCGTCTCCGCCGCCATCGTCCAGAACGCCACGCGCACGGTGGCGCCGCGCGGAATTCGCACGCGGCACCGCAGCGAAAAAATCGGATCGAGCACCGGCCCCACCGTGTTGGAAAGCGGCCAGCCATCGGTAATCGCCACCGGCGTGCGAATGGTTTGTCCGCGGCCCAAGAACCGCGCGCGCTCGGTTTCAAATTGCGTTTCGGCGGTGAAATCGCCTTCCAGCACGGCCAGATGCGCGGCCCAGACTTGCGGATCGTTCGACGAACGCCTGCGCCGCGTGGCGAGGATCGCGCCCAGATGCGGCACATATTCGGTTTCCACGAACAGTTTTGAAAACGTGGGATGCGCGGCATCGTCGCCCTGCCGCGCCAGCGCGAGTTCGGCATAAGATGTCAGTTCAATCTCGCGCGTGCGGCTGCCGTGATTGGTGATGGAAACGCGGCGCACCTCCGCATCGTCTTCCGGCGAAACGGCGATTTCCAGCAGCGTGAAAAGCGAACCGTCGCGGCGCGAAATCTCCGCGCGGTCTTCGGAGAATTTGATTTCGTAATCGTCCGGCTCGACGACACTGGGCTGATAACCGGCGGACAGGATGTCGCCGCTGCGCACATCGCGCAGGAAAATATACGTGCCCCAATTGTCGCACGTCACGTCTTCGCGCCAGCGCGTGATCGCGATGTCGCGCCAGCGGCTGTAACCGGAACCCGCCGCCGTCACCATCGCAGAATATTTTCCGTTGGAAAGAATATGCGTGCGCGGCACGCGCGAATGCGCGTCGATGTAGCGGCGCTGCACTTCGGGCACCAGCGTTGCGACTTCGGACGCTTCGGTGGTTTGCGCGGGCGGCGGACGCGCAACGGCGACATCGCGCGGCATGCGCTCCTGCAACAACAATTCCGCCGATTGCACGATGGGTTCGGCATGAAACCGCGCGCGCATCGCGCCGCCATGCGCGACATTGGCGATGGCGACGATGCTCATGGCCTGATGATGCGCCATGAACGCGCGCACGATGGCGAATTTCGCACCATCGGGCAGACGCGCGCGCGTGTAATCCAAAGCCTCGTACCAGCCATAGGCGCCGCGCGCGCCGATTTCGGCAAGCCGTTTGAAATTGCGCACCGCGGCGCCCGGATCGATCATCGCCGCAAGCGCGGTGGCATAAGGCGCGATGACGACGCTTTCGCTCAAGCCCCGCTTGTAACCGAGATCGGGCACGCCGAAACTGGAATATTGGTAGGTCTGTTCGATGTCGCGGGCGTTATATTCGGATTCTGACATGCCCCACGGAACATCCAGTTCGCCGCCATATTCTTCCTGGCGGCGCACGATGAGGCGATTGGTCTGTTCCAGCAGACTGCCCGCGGGCTCCAGCATGATGAGCGGCGGCATCAGATATTCGAACATCGAGCCGGACCATGAAATGAGGCCCGAACCGCCTTCGATGGGCGTCAGCGTGCGGCCCAATCGGAACCAGTGCTTGGCGGGAACATCGCCTTTCGCGATAGCGATGAAACTGGCCAGCCGCGCCTCGGAGGCGAGCAGATCGTAGAAATTCGAATCTAGCGTGTTGTCCGCGCCGCGATAGCCGATGGACAAAAGTTCGCGGTCCTTGTCGAACAGGAAGCCGAATTCCGTCGCGTCGAACCACGCCTTCGCCGTGTGGATCAATGTGGTGAGACGATGCGCCAGCAGCCGCGCCGCGCGCACCGATTTTCCGATTGCATCCTCCAGCGCCTCGTTTTCGCTTTCGGCTTTGCGCTGTTCGAGGATTTGCAACGCGGCCTCGCAACGCTGTGGAAAATCCTCCAGCGAAGGCGCGGCGGTGAAGAGGGCCACAATTTCGGAATCTGTGATCGCGCTGGCCCACGGCATGAGGAATTCGATGTCGCGAAGATGCGCGGCGATGCAATCGCGCAGCGCTTCGGCCCAGAGACTCGTTTCTCCGGACGTTCCTTTCACAAGTTCAAAAATCGTCTCGGCCTTTTGCGCCAGTTTCGGCAGAAGTTGCGCCACCTCTATGGGATTTGCCGATGGTTGCTCGATCAACGCCGCGAAATCGTCGAGCGCCGCGTTTAGTTGCATTGCGTGCGCGCCGGCGGATTCACGCACAAGCGCGAGATTGTCTTCCAGCCCGCGCGTCCATGCCGAGGAAACGATGGAGCGGAAAATCATCTCGCGGCAGGCATTGCCCAGCGCAATCAGATTGCCCGCGAGATTGCCGCTATCGACGGAGGAAATATATTTCGGCTCCAGCGCGCGCAAATCTCGCGTGTCATACCAATTGTAGAAATGGCCGCGATAGCGTTCCAGCCTGGCCATCGTGGCGAACGTCGCTTCGAGGCTGCCAACCGCATTGAGCGTGCCGAGCCAGCCGAAATCGCGCGCGGCAATCACCGACAACAAATAAAGCCCGATATTCGTCGGCGACGTGCGATGCGCGACAATGGGTTTCGGCTCTTCCTGAAAATTGTCGGGCGGAAGCATGTTGTCTTCCGCCGTCACGAATTTTTCGAAATAGCGCCATGTGCGGCGCGCGATGAGACGCAGCGCCAGCGCATCGTCCTTCGTGACCGGCAGACGCCCGCTTTCCGGCGGCGGCTGACTTGCCCAGCGCGCGATAAGAGGCGACAGCAGCCACATCGCGGCGAACGGCACCGACACGCGCCAGCCGCCGCGGCCGACATAGTACATGACAAGTCCCACAATTGCCGCAAACGCCACGCTCGTCACAATCTGCGCGAACAATGTGCGCCGGTCGAACGGCGTATCGTCGTTTGCCTGCGCCGCCGTCACCCATTCCAGCAATTTGCGGCGGCGGATGAAGACGCGATACAGCGTACGCGCCACCGCATCGACCGTCGTCCATGCCTGATGCGCGAGAAAGGTGATGAGAAACCCGCTCTGCACCAGGCCGAGGCCAAAATCGCTCGCCACGCCGCGCCAATGGCTGCGCTGCGAAATGCCCACGCGGCGCGGAATGAACCCGACAATGCCGGGCAGCATCGGCGGCAACGCAATCGTGAAAAGAATGAACGCCGTCCACATTTCCGCCGCATGAAACCACAGCAGCCACGACACCAGCAGCGCGAGCAAGGCCGCAGGCGCGGACAGCGAACGGCGCAGATTGTCCAGCAATTTCCAGCGGCCCATCAGCGGAATGGGCGTGCGCCGCGAGCCGTCGCGCCGCAACCGTCCGCGCCCGAAAATCCACGGCAGCAATTGCCAGTCGCCGCGCACCCAGCGATGCTGCCGCGCCGCCGACACATCGTAACGCGACGGAAATTCCTCCACCACTTCGATGTCGGAGGCCAAACCGGCGCGCGCGAAAATGCCTTCCAGAAGATCGTGGCTCAGCACCGTGTTGTCGGGAATGCGTTTGCGCATCGCATCCTCGAACACATCGACGTCGTAAATGCCCTTGCCGCAATACGAGCCTTCTTCGAACAAATCCTGATACACATCCGACACGGCGAGCGCATAGGGATCGAGACCATTCGGCCCGGAAAACACACGCTGAAATAGCGAGCCGCTGCGCCCGATGGGCAGCGACGGCGTCACGCGCGGCTGCAGAATGGCGTGGCCCTGCACAACGAGGCGGATTTCCGGATCGAAACGCGGGCGGTTCAGCGGATGCGCCATCTTGCCGACGAGCCGCCGCGCGGCGCCTATGGGCAGGCGCGTATCGGCATCCAGCGTGATCACATAACGCACGGCTTTGGGCAGCACGGGCATCTGGCCGTTGATGGGCAGAAAACTCGTGCCGCTGTCGCCGCGCAGCAGGCGATTGAGTTCATGCAGCTTGCCGCGCTTGCGCTCCCACCCCATCCAGCTTTGTTCGCCTTCGTTCCACACGCGCTTGCGATGCAGAAGGAAAAACCGATCCGCGTCGCCCGCTTTGCCGTATTGCGCATTCAGCCGCGCGATGCCCTGCGACGCGATGTTGAACAGCACTTCGTCGTCGGGCGCATGTTCCTCGCGTGAATCCGTCCAGTCGGACAGCAGCGCGAAACTGAAATTGGCATCCGTGTTGGAAAGATAGTGAACCTCCAGCCTTTCGATCTGCTCCTCGATCGAAGCGCGCGAGCGCAGTAGTGTCGGCACCACAACAATCGTGCGCAATTCGTCGGGCAGGCCTTTGCGCAATTCGAGGCCGGGCAAGGCCATCGCGCCGAGCCAATGCGTGATCGTGCGATTGACGATGGCGACGGCCACATCGGACGCAGGCACGAAACCAAGAACGCCAAGCGCAAACAGCAGCCAGCCATGCACATGGGTTTGCGCCACGGCCACGAGCCCCGCGGCCAGCACCAGCGCCGTGACAATGCCGATCATGCCGACGTAACTGAGCACGCCCACATTCGAACTGGCGCGGAAGATGCGCGTGGTCAGCGACAGATGGCTTGAAAGCTCCCGTTCAAAGGCGTGGCGTCCGGCGGCGATGAGGTAATAGCCGGGATCGCATTCGCGGCGCGTGGCCGGATCCACGCCGGGAACATTGGCTTGTCTGGCTTTTGTTACCGCGCGTTCGGCGATGTCGATTTCGCCATGCTCGGTGCCGCGCGCCAGTTCCTCGATGGCGCGGCGGTAAAGATCGCGCGTGGGAAAATCCATCGCCGCGAAGGCGCTGCCCTGTCGCAACGCCGCATCGACAAGGCTCACGCTTTCAAAAAACTCCGCCCAGTTGATCGTGGAGACGAGGCGCATGCTGGTTATCACATTGCGCACGGTCACGTTCATGGCGCTCTGGCGTTGCACCTCTTCCATCACGATGCGGTCGGTCGTGGTGCCTTCGGCGGCAAGCCGCGCGTTCAGCCATTGCAACGCGGGCGTCGTATTGGGATCGTGATCGCGCAAACGCTGCGCCAGCTGCACGGCGAAGGCGTTGGACCATTCCACATCTTCAAGGTTGCGGCGCACGGCGGCGGCCGGTTCGGGCTTGTTCTTTTCGGTGCCCAGAATGCGGTCGGCCAGTTCATCCGCCGTCTGGCTTGCTTTCAGCCGCGCGACAATCGACTCGGCGGAACGGCGCAGATTCTCCACCAGCATGATGCGCAGCGTGATCGCAATCGCCCACAATTCGCCGATGCTGAGCGGCTGAACGCGCTGATAGGCATCGACAAAGCGCGTGAGCTTTTGAATATCGAACGCGCTGTCGGTGTGCGCGACCAGCGCCCAGGCGACGCCGAACACGCGCGGGAAACCTTCCAGCGGCCCGTCGGCGAGCTTGGGAAGCCTGCGATAGAATCCCGGCGGCAGATCGTCCTTGATCTCGCGGATCTGTTCATCGACGACATGGAAATTGTCGAGCAGCCATTCGGCTGCGGGCGTGATGGGCTGATGCGCGCGCGTGGCCCTGACAATGGCGCGATGCGCCTCGCCCAGCACGCGCGTGTTTTCATACAGGCGCGGCGCCAAGCGGCGTATCTTGCGCGGATTGGAGGTGACGCGCTGCGCCGCCGCCAAACTCTCCGCATGTTGTTCAAGCCGTTCGACGCTGAACAATTCGGCGCGGATGGGCGGTTCGGACGGCTCGAATGCCGTTCGTGCGCTTTCAAAAATTTGCGGACTGAAATAGTTCAACGGCCGCGCCCCGTGTTGATATCAGACGCGCCCAGCCTGCCCCATGCAGATGCAAGCGGGTCGGACAACGGGATCGCAAGGACTGAAACGCGCGGGTAACCAACGAGTTCCATGACACGGAACATGAAGTTCCCGCGGGGAACTGATCCACTTTTTCCGTCATGGCCGGATTTAATCCGGCCATCCATCCGATGCGTGTCTATGCGTCGAGAAGACTCTTTTGCGCTCGCAGACGCGAGCGCGATGGGTGGCCGGGTCAAGCCCGGCCATGACGGGGATGATACTCTAGGCCGCCTGTTTCTGCGTGCCTTTGAGAAGGCCGAGCCGGATCAGGCTTTCGGCCGTGGCGACAAGCGCGTCTTCGTTGGAACGCGGCTCCCAGCCCAGCACGCGGCGCGCTTTTTCGCCCGTGGCGTTTCGGTTCCGGCCCAGTTCGGGCACGATCTGCGCCACCGTCTTGTCCCGCATCGCGACCACGCGGATCAGCCAATTGGGCAATTCGCGCGTCGGCACGCGCTTGCCGGCAGCACCCATGCGCGCCTTTAGCACTTTGGCGATGTCGAGGATTGACATGAAATCGCCCGCGACGGCGAGGAAGCGTTCGTTGCGCGCGGCGGGATCAATCATCGCGCGCAAATGCAGATCGGCGACATCGCGCACATCGACAACGCCGAAACGCAGCTTCGGACAACCGGGCACCGCGCCGTCCATCAACCGCTGTACGAGGACAATCGAGGTCGAATAATCCGGCCCAAGCACAGGCCCGAACACGCCCACCGGATTGACGACGGAAAGCTCCAGCGCGCCGCCTTCCCGCATGATGAAATCCCACGCCGCGCGCTCGGCCAGCGTTTTCGATTTCGCATAGGGCTGCACATCGCCGCCATTGATATTGGTCCAGTTCGCTTCGTCAAACGGTTTGGTGCGCGGCTCCTGTCCGTAGCCGATGGCCGCAAACGACGACGTCAGCACCACGCGCTTCACGCCCGCATCGCGCGAGGCCCGCAACACACGCAACGCGCCCTCGCGCGCGGGGATGATCAAATCGTCCTCATGCTTTGGCAGGCCCGGCGGAAAGGGCGAGGCCACATGCAGCACGTAATCGCAGCCCGCCACCGCCTCGGCCCAACTGGCATCGCTTTCCAGATCGGCGGCGAAGAAAGTGAGCTGCGCGCCCGGCTCCGCCCCACCCACGCGCAGCATGGTGCGGACATCGTCCTCGCGCTTCAGGTTCCGCACGCTCGTGCGCACCTGATGGCCCGCCTCCAGAAGCTGAAGAATGCAATGGCTGCCGATGAACCCCGACCCGCCCGTGACCAGAACTGTACTCATCGCCGCCTCTTTATGTTTCGAACTATTCGCAAAGACAAATTAGCCCGCGCCCGTGTGAAAGCGCCATCCTATAAAACGCTTTCCAGATCTGTCTTGCGGAAATCATCGCCCACAAACAGCAGCGGACACGCGAATGTCCTGGCGGTGTCGTATGCAAAACAATCTCCGAAATTGAGGTTCGCGGCGTGCCGCCCTTTTCCCCATTTTCGATAAATTTCCATGATCCTGCGCGCCGTGACGAGAGTTACCGACGCGACTTCAAATCCGAGACCGTCGAGAAGCTTCGTCATTTCGCCGGAGACGTTGCGCGAATCGGCAACGATCAACGCCTCCGTCACCGTGCCCGCGGAAATCATCAGTTCGGGTTCGGTTTGAAGCGCACGCGCGCAAACCGCCGCTTCGGGTTCATTCAGGATGACCGCCATCAGCGCCGACGTATCGACAGCGATCATCGGGGCAAACCATCCTCGCCATACAGAAAATCCTGGCTCCGCGCCGCTGCCGCGCCCTCGATTGCCGAGTTCGGACCGGAGGCGCGTACCTCGTCCAGAAGCGCTTTGCGGTCGGAAGCCGTGGGCCGCGCGCCGATGGGCACCAACCGCACCGCTGCCTTGCCGTGGCGGGTGAGCACGACCTCGTCGCCGGCTTCCGCCTTGCGCACCAATTCGGTGAGTTGCCCCTTCGCGTCGCTGACGGATATTTGCATTGCAAATCCCTGGTCCAAGTCCGAGTGAAATTATGGACTATCAATGGTCCAAATGTCAACGGGCACGGATTCTCTTCGCCCCCATTTTCGCGCTCAGGGTTTGCTCCACAGGCCGGTCTTGATGTTGAACTTCACTTTGCCCGCCGTCCGCATTCGCATCAGCAAATCCTGCAGAGGGTCGGTGCTCTTGCTGCTGGGGTCGAGCAGTTTCTGGAGGGAATAGACGGCGCGAGGTTTGTCCAGCGCGGCCAGCACGTCTTCTTCACTTGTCATCGCCGATGCTCTTTCTCTCGATGTAATCCCGTTCGCGCCTATTGCGAATATACTACAATTACCGCTTCAGGCGGGGCGGCGTTGCGCAATCGTCGTGACAAGATCCCATGCGTTTCGGATGCCGATAACAAGCACGGCCAGCAGGATTACAGCAAGAAGATCGACCGCCAGTTTCGGCGCGGTCCACACGGCCAGCGCTGCACCCGCCAGAGCGAGATAGATGCAGACCGGCCCGATTCCATAGAAGCATCGATCCGAAATGTCCGGCGAAACGTCGTTCCAGTTATCGTCAAAGAGATTTTTCGTGATCATGGCCGAGTAAACGATCCCCGATAAAGCGAGAATGCCAAGCGACGCGCTGACAAGCCAGATGGATATATGCGGAACGCTGGCCATGGCGCTGATCAGCAGCACCACGGTGAAGTGAAACACCACCGGCGACAGATAAACGCGCATGCCGCGCGACACCGTGGCGACTTCAAGGCCGGAAGTCAGCGTCGCGACCACGAACATCAGCCCGATCAATGCGCCGGCCGCCCCGCCGATCAGAATATAAAAACTGTCCCAGCCTTCGAACATTCGTCCTCGCTCGCTATGGCGCGTTCGCCGATCATACTCATATGGCGGCGTTCCGCGCCCTGACGCCTGCTTTGTAGTTTTGGTGCGCCGCGATAGGAAATGGGATAATTTCAGCCAGGGTGCTGTGCTCCGGCGGGCGACCCGGCGTTTTATGTCAATGAAATCAATTGGATAGGTGTGTTTTTGCTGCTTCTGATCGATAATTACGACAGCTTTACCTACAACCTCTTCCACTATCTGGGAGAGTTGGGGGCGGACGTCGTCGTCAAGCGCAATGACGAGATTTCGGCGCGCGAGGCCCTCACCATGGGCGCGGACGCGATTATTCTCTCGCCCGGTCCCTGCACGCCCAATGAGGCGGGCATCTGCATGGATGTCATCCGGCAGGCGAACGGCACGATGCCCATCCTCGGCGTGTGCCTGGGCCATCAGGCAATCGGCCAGGTCTATGGCGGCAAAGTCGTGCGCGCGCCGGAGCCGATGCATGGCAAGCTCTCGCGCATCCATCACACCGGCAAGGGTGTGTTCCGCGGGTTGAACAATGATTTCGAGGCGACGCGCTATCACTCGCTGACCATCGCGCCGGAAACCATGCCCGCCTCGCTGGAGATCACCGCAACGACCGCCGACGGCATCATCATGGGCGTGATGCACAAGACGCATCCCGTGCATGGCGTGCAATTTCATCCCGAAAGCATCGCGTCGGAAAATGGCCACGCACTGCTGCAGAATTTCCTCACGCTTTCGCGGGCGCGCGTTCCCGCATGAGCGCGGATGATGATTTCGCGCCGCTGCTGAAGCGCGTGGCCGATGGCGAAACGCTGGGCGCGGAGGATTCCGCGCGCGCCTTCACCGCCATCATGACGGGCGAGGTGAGCGAAATCCGCATTGCGTCGTTCCTGACCGCGTTGGCGCTGCGCAAACCCACGATCCATGAAATCGCAGGCGCGGCCTATGCCATGCGCGCGAACATGCGCACGATCCACGCGCCGCCGGGCGCCATCGATATGTGCGGCACGGGCGGCGATGGCCACAGCACGCTGAATGTTTCCACGGCGGCGAGTTTCGTGGTTGCGGCCTGTGGCGTGCCCGTCGCCAAGCATGGCAATCGCAACATGTCGTCCAAGACGGGTGCCGCCGATGTGCTTGAAGCGCTGGGCGTGAAAGTCGATGTGCCGCCTGCTGTCGCGGAGAAATGTTTGCGGGAAGCCCATCTGTGTTTCCTGTTCGCGCAAACCTATCACCCCGCGATCAGACATGTCGCGAAAGTGCGTCAGGCGCTCGGCTTCCGCACGATCTTTAATCTGCTCGGCCCGCTTTCGAACCCCGCGCAGGTGAAGCGGCAAT
>DATCEI010000221.1:0-8213 GCA_036510185.1 Rhizomicrobium sp.
GATGATCGACGCCACACCTTCAATGCCCGCAGGCGGCGGCGGGGCTTTGCGCGCATTCGCTGGCTCGCTATGCGCGGTGAGGACAGCCGTCACCGACAACACGCCCGGCATCGCATGCACGGCATCTTCGCAGGCCTTGCGCAGCGGTTCGGATTCGCGGCCGCGCGCGGCGGGCACCTCGACGGAAAAGCCGACATGGCCGTCGCGCACGACAAGGCCCTGAATAAGCCCCGCCTCCACGACATTGCGTCCGGTCGCCGGATCGATCACGCGCTCCAGCGCCTTCAGAACATTTTCTCGCGTGACGGCCATTGAAATATCCCGGTTTGCGCGCCATTTCAGATGCACCTATAACCGCGCGGCCTCTCGAACACCAAGAGAACGAATGCCCTGGACAAATCAAGGCGGCAATGGCGGCTCGCCCGGCGGCGGAGGACGCGGCCCGTGGGGACGCGGTCCCGGCGGCGGCGTCACGCCTCCCGATCTGGAAGAGATACTGCGCCGCAGTCAGGAGCGTTTGCGCAGGCTGTTGCCCGGCGGCGGCTTCGGGTCCAGCGGTCTGGCGGTTATCGCGCTGGGTGTGGCCATCGTCTGGCTCGCCAGCGGCATCTATATCGTCAATCCCGATGAGCAGGGCGTGGTGCTGCGTTTCGGCCAGTTCATCGCGCGCACCTCGCCCGGCATCAATTATCATCTGCCTTGGCCGATTGAGGTCGCCTACACGCCTAAGGTCACGCGCGAAAACCAGATCAATATCGGCTATCACCAGAACGCCGCACTGGGCGACAATTCGCAGGCCGAAGACGTGCCCGAAGAAAGCCTGATGCTGACGGGCGACGAGAATATCGTGGATGTGAATTTCACGGTGTTCTGGGTCATCAAGGATGCGTCGGCTTATCTGTTCAATGTGGAAGATCCGCAATCCGCGATCAAAGCCGTGGCCGAAAGCGCCATGCGCGAAGTCGTGGGCCAGAACCAGATCGAACCCATTCTCACGCAGGATCGCGAGCCGGTGCAGATCAAGGTGCGCGAGCTGATGCAGGCGACGCTGGATTCCTACGGCGCCGGCGTCACCATCACGCGCGTGCAGATGCAGAAGGCCGATCCGCCCGCCGAAGTGATCGACGCCTACCGCGATGTGCAGGCCGCGCGCGCCGATCAGGAACGCGCCCGCAACGAGGCGGAAGGCTACGCCAACAAGATCATCCCCGAAGCGCGCGGCAATGCGGCGAGCATTGTGCAGGGGGCCGAAGCCTATCGCCAGCAGGCGATTGCCGAGGCCAGCGGCGAGGCCAAGCACTTCCTGTCCGTCTATGAGGAATATCGCAAGGCGCCCGAGATCACGCGCAAGCGCATGTATCTGGAAACGATGTCCAACATCTTCGGCACGATGAACAAGGTGATCGTGGACGATAACGCCAAGGTGCTGCCCTATCTGCCGTTGCCGGGCCTGCGCAATGCGCAAGGCAACGCCTCCGTGACGACGAGCGAAGCCCCTGCGGCGAGCGGGAGCGGCCAATGAGCCGGACCGCGCTTTTCGTGACGGCGATTGCGGCGGTGTTCGCGCTCAGCGTGGCGCTGTCCTGCGTGTTCACGGTCTATCAGACGGAAGAGGCGCTGGTCACGCAATTCGGCGCGCCGCAGGAGGTCGTCACCGATCCGGGCCTGCATGCGAAACTGCCGTGGCAGCGGGTTTATTTCTTCGACAAGCGCCTGCTCAATCTCGATGCGCCCGCCGAGGAAGTGATCGCGCAGGACAAGAAACGCCTCGTCGTGGATGCGTTTGCGCGCTGGCGCATTGTCGATCCGCTGCGTTTCTATCAAACGCTGTACGATCAGAACACAGCACTCACGCGCCTGACGCCGATTCTGTCATCCAATGTGCGCCGTGTGCTGGGTTCGCAATATTTCTCCGCCGTGCTGTCGGGCAAACGTGCCGAATTGATGCATGACATTCGCGATAATGTGAATTCGGATGCGGCGAATTTCGGCATCAAGGTCGTGGACGTTCGCATCCGCCGTGCCGATCTGCCGCCGCAGAACAGCGAAGCCATCTATGGCCGTATGCAGCAGGAGCGCAAACGCGAGGCCAATGAGTTCCGCGCCGAGGGCGAGGAAACTTCCCAGCGCATCAAGGCGCGCGCCGAACGCGAAGTGACCGTGCTCACCGCCGAAGCGACGCGCGAATCCGAAATCCTGCGCGGGCAGGGCGATGCCGAGAAAACCAAAATATTGGCCGACGCCTATGGCGCCGATCCGGATTTCTTTGCGTTCTATCGTTCGATGCAGGCCTATCAGGATGCGCTGCCCGGCGGGAACACGACGATGGTGCTTTCGCCCAGCAGCGAATTCTTCCGCTATTTCAGCCAGCCGGGCGGCGCGCCCGGACGCAAGAAATAGTGAATGGCGGCAGGCGCCATTTCACCCTATCTAGAGAACGAGTCCAGAGGCCGGTTTCGATGAAGTTTCGCGTTTTGTTGTTCGCTCTCGCATTGTTCCCGCTTGCGCCCGCCATGGGCAAGCCCGCGCCCGATTCCTTCGCGGGTCTTGCGAACCAGATGCTGCCGAGCGTGGTGAACGTCTCCACGACCCAGACGCTGAAACCCTCCGGCGATCAGACCGCGCTGCCCGATCTGCCGCCGGGTTCGCCGCTGGCCGATCTGTTCAAGGATTTTCTGCAGAACAACAAAAGCGCGCCGCGCCATGTGACGTCGCTCGGCTCCGGCTTCATCATCGATTCGTCTGGGCTGGTCGTCACCAACAACCACGTCATCGCGAACGCCGATGAGATCACCGTCACGCTCAGCAACGGCACCACGCTTCCGGCCAAACTTGTCGGCCGCGACGAGAAAACCGATCTGGCGCTGTTGCGCGTGAAGCCGAAATCCCCGCTCACCGCCACCAAATTCGGCGATTCCGACAAGGCGCAGGTCGGCGACTGGGTCGTGGCCATCGGCAATCCGTTCGGCCTCGGCTCTACGGTGACGGCGGGCATCGTGTCGGCGCGCAATCGCGACATCAATGCCGGACCTTACGACGATTTCATCCAGACCGACGCCGCCATCAATCGCGGCAATTCGGGCGGGCCGCTGGTCAACATGGACGGCGAAGTCATCGGTGTGAATTCCGTCATATTCTCGCCCACGGGCGGTTCGGTGGGTATCGGTTTTTCGATTCCGTCCAATCTCGTGCGTCAGGTGATCGGCCAGCTTCGCCAGTTTGGCGCGGCCCGGCGCGGTTGGGTCGGCGTACGCATCCAGCAGGTGAATGATGATATGGCGCAGGCACTTGGCCTGCCCGCGCCTCTGGGTGCGCTGATCGCCGACGTTACGCCCAACGGCCCCGCCGCCAAGGCCGGACTGAAAGACGGCGATCTCATCATGACGTTCGACGGCAAGCCCATTCACGATTCACGCGAATTGCCCCGCATCGTGGCGGACACCTCTATCGGCAAAACCGTGAATGTGGAATATTTGCGCAAGGGCAAGAAGGACATGACCAAAATGCTGGTCGCGCGCCTTCAGGACGACGCCAAACCCGCGCCGCAAAAAAATGCCGCAGCGCCGCAAAAACCGAAATCGAAAGTGGCGGCACTGGGTCTTTCGCTGGCCTCGATCGATGCCGATGCGCGCGCGCACTACAGAATTGGCAATGATATTCAAGGTGTTCTCGTCACCGACGTCGATCCCGACAGCACCGCCGCCGACAAAAATATTCATCCCGGCGATGTCATCATGGAAGTGCAGGGGCAATCCGTGCGCACGCCCGATGATGTGACAAAAAAGATAGATGCCGACGCCAAGGCCGGGCGTAAAGTGGAAATGATCCTCGTCAATCGAGGCGGCGACACGACTTTTGTAGCCCTGCGGCTTTCTGGCGGATGAGTATGGGCTTGACGTGGATGCTAGCGGTCACATAATTTCGCCCCATGGCTGCTAAACGTAAAAAACGCCCTCACGGCTGGCCGAGGCTCCCCACGGGGCCGAAGGCTCACTATCTCAAATCCGCGCTCATCATGCGCCTCGCCGAAACGATGAAGGCGATGCACCTGACGCAGCTTTCCGCCGCAAAGCGCCTGGGCACCACACAGCCCGAGCTCTCCAAGATTCTGAGCGGCAAGTTCTCCGAAGCTTCGCTTGAACGGCTGATGCGGTTCCTCGCCGCGCTGGGCCATCATGTGGAGATTCGCGTAGGCGATGCGAAGGGCGCAGGCCGCGTCACCGTTCGCGACGGCAGCGCGCGCAAGGCGTCTTAAAGGACGGATCACGCGCTCCTTTGTCATGGCCCGCCGGAGTGCGGGCCACCCAGGTGAAGTCTGCGCCTTTCTTCAAAGAATTAGACGGAGAAATTCCTTCGTCAGAACGCTTGCGTCACCTAGGTGGCCCGCACTCCGGCGGGCCATGACACTGAGGGTTAGGTGCGTCAGCTCCACCCAAAACCGCTCTAAACGCTCGCGAATTCGTGTTCCTGATAACCCTGTAAGAAAAGTAATGCGGAGAGATCATTGTGATCGATCCGCGCGCCCGCATTTGCCGCAACAATCGGCTTTGCGTGATAGGCGACGCCCAGCCCCGCGCGCCCGATCATGTCGAGATCGTTGGCGCCGTCACCCACCGCCAGCGTGTCGGCGAATTCGATGCCCATTTCCGATACCGCATCTTCCAGCGCTTTCAGTTTGGCTTCGCGGCCCAGGATCGGTTCGCGCACTTCGCCGGTCAGCCGTCCGCCGTCGTCCAGCAATTCGTTGGCGTGATCGGCATCGAAGCCCGCATCCGCCGCCACGCGCGAGGTGAAATAGGTGAAGCCGCCGGAGACAAGAATCGCGCGCGCGCCGTTCGCCTTCATCGTGGCGATCAGTTTGCGCGCGCCGGGGTTGAGCCGCACGCGCTCCGCATAAACCCGCGAGAGCCTGTGTAATGGCGTTCCCTTCAGCAACGCCACGCGCTCGCGCAAGGCCGGCGCGAATTCGATTTCGCCGCGCATGGCACGCTCGGTAATCGAGGATACTTCCCGCCGTAGCTCCATCATATCGGCGATTTCGTCGAGGCATTCACAATTGATGATGGTGGAATCCATATCGGCAACCAGCAGCTTTTTGCGCCTGTGCGCCGTCGCCATGATGTTGATGTCGAGCGGTGTATCGCCCGCCGCTTCGTGCGCCGCCTTCAACGCCGCGGATGGTTCGCCGTCGAAAGGCAGGTCGAACGCGAAGCCGCGTTTCAGCCACACGACATCGCGCCCGCCCGCCACGCGCGTGCAATCGCGGCCGATCACGTTCAATACAAAATCACGCGCCATCTTTGCGCCTTCGGATTATAAAGCGGCATGAAGTTCGATGCGGTGCTTATTGCAGGGCCGACCGCGAGCGGCAAGTCGGCTGCGGCAATGGCGTTGGCCGAACAGATCGGCGGCGTCATCGTCAACGCCGATTCCATGCAGGTCTATCGCGAGTTGCGCATTCTGACCGCGCGCCCTAGCGATGCGGACATGGCGCGGGTGCCGCATGCGCTTTACGGCCATGTCAGCGTGACGGAACGCTATTCTGCGGGCCGCTACCAGACCGACGCGATCCGTGCGCTGGCCGAAGCGCGCGAGGCGGGCCGCATCCCGATATTTACAGGTGGCACCGGCCTTTACTTCGGAGTTCTTACGGACGGAATCGCGGATATTCCGATTGTCCCGCTGGAGGTCCACGAGGCCGCCCGGCAGAAACTGATGCTCGAAGGCCCGGAGGCTTTCCACGCCGCGCTCAAAGCCCGCGACCCTCAAACCGAAGTCCTGCCTACCGATCCCCAGCGCATGCTGCGGGCCTATGAAGTGTTTGAGGCCACCGGACGCCCGCTCTCCCACTGGCAGGCCGACAATGGGCCTGCTGTGCTAGACGGGCTACAGGTGGCCAAATTCGTCCTCAATCCGCCGCGTGTGCTCCTGCATGAGCGTGTCGTTGCCCGTTTCACCCAGATGATTGATGCCGATGTACTGGAGGAGGCGCGGAGCCTTATCGGCCTCGATCCCACGCTGCCTGCTGCCAAAATTCTGGGCTTGCGCGAATTATGGGCGTTCGAAGAGGGCAAGATGACCTCCCGTCAGGTCAACGAGGCCGTCATCACCGGCACCCGCCAATACGCCAAGCGGCAAATCACCTGGTTTCGGGGCAAGATGCCCGACTGGATCTGGATTCCGCAGCACGATTTGAGCAACATTATTGCTGAGATCAAATCGAGACTTCTGTAATATTGCTTGACGAACCCGCAATCTGTCCCTAATTTGCACGCGAAATTCACAAGGCATGGCGTATATGACTGCCGCGCTGGTACTTATTTGCAGGCCGCTTGACGGGCGAGGGTAACCTCGAATCCCGGCAGGTGGCTTGATCCAAAGGGGCGGCGACGCCCCTTTCGCTTTATGGGCTGGAACGATGGACAGAGATGGAACTGCCATGAGGGGCGGCATTGCCGCCGACACCGGAGCCGACATCAGCGGCGCCGAAATCGTGATCCGCGCGCTGAAGGATCAGGGCGTGAAGCACATTTTCGGCTATCCGGGTGGTGCTGTGCTGCCGATCTATGACGCGCTGTTCGCGGTGGAAGGCATCACGCATGTCCTTTGCCGCCACGAGCAGGGCGCAACCCACGCCGCCGAAGGCTATGCCCGCTCCACCGGCAAGCCGGGCGTGGTGCTCGTCACCTCCGGTCCCGGCGCCACCAACGCCGTGACGGGCCTGACCGACGCGCTGATGGATTCTATTCCTATCATCGTGCTGACGGGGCAGGTGCCCAGCCACCTCATCGGCACGGACGCGTTTCAGGAATGCGACACGGTCGGCATCACGCGGCCCTGCACCAAGCACAATTGGCTGGTGAAGGACGTGAACGAACTTGCCCGCACGCTGCACGAGGCCTTCCAGATCGCCACCACGGGCCGCCCCGGTCCCGTCGTCGTGGACATCCCCAAGGACGTGCAGTTCAAGAAGGGGCCATATGTCGGCCCCGGCACCGTGCGCCATCGTACCTATCGCCCGAAGACCGATCCGGATCTGGGCGCCATCGTGAAGGCCATCGACATGATGGCGAACGCGAAGAAGCCGATCTTCTACACGGGCGGCGGCATCATCAATTCGGGGCCGGAAGCCAGCATCGCGTTGCGCGAACTGGCCAAACTCACCGGCTTTCCCGTTACCTCCACGCTGATGGGGCTGGGTGCGTTTCCGGCCTCCGATCCGCAATGGCTGGGCATGCTGGGCATGCACGGCACTTACGAAGCCAATCACGCAATGCATGATTGCGACGTGATGGTGTGCCTGGGCGCGCGCTTCGACGATCGCGTGACGGGCCGCATCGATGCGTTTGCACCCAATGCGAAGAAAATCCATCTCGACATCGATGCCGCGCAGATCAACAAGAATGTGCGCGTCGATCTCGCCATCGTCGCCGATGCGGCGAAGGCGCTGAAGGAGATGCTGCATTTCTGGAAGACGCAGAAACGCAAAGCGGATGCGCCCGCGCTCGCGGCATGGTGGAAGCAGATTGAAACATGGCGCGCCAAAAATTCGCTGGCCTTCAAGAACTCCGACAAGATCATCAAGCCGCAATATGCGATTGACCGTCTTTACGAACTCACGCGCGGGCAGGACGTCTACATCACCACCGAAGTGGGCCAGCATCAGATGTGGGCGGCGCAGCGCTTCAAATTCGAGCAGCCGAACCATTGGATGACATCGGGCGGCCTCGGCACGATGGGCTATGGCCTGCCCGCTGCAGTCGGCGTGCAGATGGCGCATCCCGACAGCCTCGTCATCGACATCGCGGGCGAGGCCAGCGTGCAGATGACCATGCAGGAAATGTCCACGGCGGTGCAGTATGAACTGCCGATCAAGATTTTCATTCTGAACAATCAATACATGGGCATGGTGCGCCAATGGCAGCAATTGCTGCATGGCGGGCGCTATTCGCATTCGTATTCCGAGGCGCTGCCCGATTTCGTGAAAATGGCGGAGGCCTTCGGCTGTGCGGGCTTCCGCGCGGAAACACCGGCCGAACTCGACGGCAAAATCCGCGAGATGCTGGCGGTGAAAAAGCCCGTGCTGTTCGATTGCCGCGTCGATCCGACCGAGAATTGCTATCCGATGATTCCCTCGGGTGCTGCGCATAATGAACTCATCATGTCCGACGCCGATGACGGCTCCCCGGTCGGCGAAGCGGGAAAGATGCTGG
>DATCEI010000222.1:0-4029 GCA_036510185.1 Rhizomicrobium sp.
GCGGAATGTGGAAGCCTTGCCGCTCCATTTCAGATGCGACATGACACATTTCGTCCAGCGACGGCGTGATAAGGCCGGACAGGCCGATAATGTTGGCTTTCATCTCGCGCGCGGTATCGAGGATTTTTTGCGCGGGCGTCATCACGCCCAGGTCGATCACCTCATAGCCGTTGCATTGCAGGACAACGCCGACGATGTTCTTGCCGATGTCGTGTACGTCACCTTTTACGGTCGCCATGACGATGCGGCCAGCGGGTTCTTTCTGCTGGTTCTTCGCCTGCTCAGCTTCCATGAACGGCAGAAGATGCGCCACGGCCTTTTTCATCACGCGCGCGGATTTTACGACCTGCGGCAAAAACATTTTGCCGGAGCCGAACAGATCACCCACGACATTCATGCCCACCATCAGCGGACCTTCGATCACGTCGAGCGGGCGCACGGCGCGAAGGCGGGCTTCTTCCGTGTCCTCGACGACGAAATTGTCGATGCCGTGCACGAGCGCATGCGTGAGGCGATCCTCGACGGGCAGCGCGCGCCACGCCGCACTTTCCACTTCGACCGTTGCGCCATCGCCCTTGTAGCGTTGCGCCAACGTGAGCAGGCGTTCGGTCGCGTCGGCGCGGCGATTGAACAGCACGTCTTCGATGCCTTCGCGCAGAGGCGTCGGGATATCCTGATAGACCGCAAGCTGGCCCGCATTGACGATGCCCATGTCCATGCCGGCCTTGATGGCGTGGAACAGAAACACCGAATGCATCGCCTCGCGCACGACATCATTGCCGCGAAACGAGAACGAGAAATTCGATACACCGCCGGAAACATGCACATAGGGCAATTCAGCGCGAATGATTCGCGTGGCCTCGATAAAGGCGCGGCCATAATCATTGTGTTCGTCGATGCCCGTGGCGACCGCAAAAATATTCGGATCGAAGATGATGTCTTCCGGCGGAAAGCCGACCTTGTTCACGAGGATGTCGTAGGCGCGTTTGCAGATTTCAACTTTACGTTCCTGCGTGTCGGCCTGGCCCTGCTCGTCGAACGCCATCACGACGACAGCGGCGCCATAGCGCATGACTTTCTTCGCATGTTCGATGAACGCAGCCTCGCCTTCCTTCATGCTGACGGAATTGACGACGCTTTTACCCTGCACGCATTTCAGGCCCGCTTCGATCACGGTCCATTTGGAGGAATCGATCATCATGGGCACGCGCGCGATGTCCGGCTCGCCCGCAGCCATGTTGAGAAAGCGGCGCATCGCGGCTTCGGAATCGATCAGGCCCTCGTCCACATTGACGTCGATGATCTGCGCGCCATTTTCGACCTGATTGCGCGCGACTTCGAGTGCGCCTTCATAATTGTCGGCGGCGATCAGTTTGCGGAATTTCGCCGAGCCCGTGATGTTGGTGCGCTCGCCGATATTCACGAAATTCATTTCGGGTGTGAGCGTGAACGGTTCGAGGCCGGACAGACGCAAATAACGCGGCTTTTCAGGAATCGCGCGCGGCGTGACACCCGCAATCGCTTCGCCGAAGGCCGCGATGTGCTTTGGTGTCGTGCCGCAGCAGCCGCCGACAATATTGACGAGGCCCGCGCGCGCGAATTCGCCCATCATCGCCGCCATCATTTCGGGCGATTGATCGTAACCGCCGAATTCGTTCGGCAGGCCTGCATTCGGATGGGCGCTGACGAGCGTGTCGGCAGCGGCAGAAAGGTCGGCGATATAGGGCCGCAATTCTTTCGCGCCCAGCGCGCAATTGAGACCGATGGCATAGGGCCGCGCGTGGCGCATGGAATGCCAGAACGCTTCCGGCGTTTGGCCCGTCAGCGTGCGGCCCGACAGATCCGTGATCGTGCCGGAAATCCACACGGGCAGACGTTCGCCCAATTCCTCGAACACATCTTCTATCGCATAGATCGCGGCCTTTGCGTTGAGCGTGTCGAACACCGTTTCGATCATCAGCACGTCCGAGCCGCCGCGGATCAGCGCGCGCGTGGCATCCGTATAGGTCGTGCGCAATTCGTCGAATGTGACGTTGCGGAAGGCGGCGTCGTTCACATCCGGCGAGATGGAAGCCGTGCGGTTGGCCGGACCGAGTACGCCCGCCACCAACCGCGGGCGGCTGGATGTGGAGACGCTATCGCAAACTTCACGCGCAATGCGCGCGCCGGTTTCGTTCAGCTCGCTGACCAGATGTTCGAGGCCGTAATCGGCCTGTGACATGGAATTGGAATTGAATGTGTTGGTTTCGATGAAATCCGCGCCGGCCTGAAGATAGGCATGGCCGATGTCGCGAATGACATCGGGCTTGGTCAGCACCAGAAGATCGTTGTTGCCTTTCAGATCGCTGGCATGATTGTCGAAGCGGCTCCCGCGAAAATCGCTTTCGCCAAGTCTGTAGCCCTGAATCATCACGCCCCAAGAACCATCGAGCAGAAGAATGCGCTTCTTCGCCTCTTCCTTCATCCAGGCGATGCGCGATATGCGGTCGAAACTCATGCTGTGTCTCCAAGGCCCAATATGCGGCAAGCCGCATAAGTCAAATCGGCCTGATTGAGCGTGTAGAAATGGAACTGGTCGAAGCCGCGGGCGCGCAATTGGCCGACCTGTTCGGCGAGCACGGCAGCGGCGATGATCTTGCGGCTTTCGGGATCCTGATCGAGTCCCTCATAGAGACGCGCGAGCCAATCGGGGATACGCGCGCCGCACAGTTTCGCCATGCGCTGCACGCCTTTGAAATTCGTCGTCGGCATCAGGCCGGGCACGATGGGCACAGAAATACCCGCATCGCCCGCGCGGTCGCGTAGTTGCGAAATCGCGTCGATGTCGAAACAGAATTGTCCGATGGCGCGGCCTGCGCCTGCCTCCACTTTGCGCTTGAGAAGTTCCACATCGTGATCGAGGGATGCGGAATCCGGATGACGCTCCGGATAGGCCGATACGCTCACCTCGAACGGCGCGATGCGCCTGATTGCTTCTATCAATTCGGGCGTGGAGGCATAGCCGTCCTCCGCCGCGCAATAGGCAGCACCCGCCACCGGCATGTCGCCGCGCAACGCCACGATATGGCGAATGCCAGCGTTCCAGTATCCGCGCACAACCTCGTCGATCTCGCCTCGATGCGCGCCCACACAGGTTAAATGCGCAGCGGGTGCGAGACTTGTTTCCTCGACAATGCGTTTGACTGTGTTGTGCGTGCGGTCGCGCGTGGAGCCGCCCGCGCCATAGGTGACGGAGACGAAGGACGGCTTCAGCGGTTCGAGCCGCCTTATCGCGCGCCAAAGATTTTCTTCCATCTCCGGTGTTTTCGGCGGGAAGAATTCGAACGAGGCTTTGATCGGGCCGCCCTGCAAATGCTGGAGGCTCATGCGGCCTCCTTCGCGCGCGCGCCGGATGCGGCGGCGAGCCAGATTTTGACGGTGAGTTTTTCGCCATGCGGCGCGACGGCTTCGCTGGCGGTTGGTTTGAGGCCTGCGGCAGCGAACCAGCTTTCCACTTCGCGATCCGAAAAACCCAAACGCCGATGCGCATATTCGCTGCGCAGGAATTCCACATCATGCGGCGCGAAATCTGCAATGAGCACGCGCCCACCGTGGCGCATGACGCGCGCGGCCTCGACCATGGCGGCTTGCGGATCGTCGAGATAATGCAGCACCTGATGGAACAGCACGGTGTCGAAACCGGTGAGCGCACCGCCATCGGGAAACGGCAGGCGATAAATATCGGCGAGCCGCACCTGACAATGCGGTAGTTTCAATCGCGCGAGGCGATCACGCGCAATCGCCAACATTTCAGGACTCACATCCACGCCCACCGCGCGTTTGAAATGCGGCGCGAGCAATTCCAGCATCTGCCCGGTGCCGGTGCCCGCATCGAGCAGGTTTTCGATGGTGTGGCCTGCGATCAGGCGCAGGATCGCGGCTTCCACTTCAGCGTCGGGCGCATGCAGCGCGCGAATGCGTTCCCATTCCGCCGCGTTGGCGCGGAAGAACGAGGCGGCCTCGGCGGCGCGCGCTTCGCGCACGGCGGCA
>DATCEI010000223.1:0-6502 GCA_036510185.1 Rhizomicrobium sp.
CCACCAGCCGCTTGCTTTCGCCGGCGTCCATGCACAGGAACGCAAACGTGATGCCGTCGAGTAGATGGATATTCTCCGCAACGAGGTCGAGGGCATGGGCGGCGATGCCACGATGCATGCGGCGATAGATGCCCTTCATCCTCGTAAGGCATACGAGTATACGCAGTATCGTTGCGAGCGCGGACGCGACAGCGAGCGAGAAGCTCTTCGCGGGACAAGGCGGAGAGTTCGACGAGTAAGGTTTCGACCTTCGGATCGCGCTCATAGGGGCACCCGTCCGCCCGTTTCTTTCTCAGTGGAGCGATCAACGCATCCCCCAACTCCCTTGCCTATCAAGCGGGGCGTTGGATGTGCCCGTTACTTGGCAAAGCGGCTTAAATATGATACATTTCCTCGGATGAAGCCGCCAGTAGTCCGAGGAACCGTATCAAAGCCGAGGCGCAGCCAGCGGGTGCAGCTGGCCGCCTTCCTCAATCGACATGGCATTGCCCGCCTAGCCGAAATCCGCCGGGCAGGCATCACGGCGGCAACCGTCTCCCGCCTTGAACGCGAAGGCGCCGTCGTTAGACTCAGTCGAGGTCTCTATCAGCTTGCGAATGCTGCCGCAGATGGCAACCACAGCCTTGCGGAAGCCGCCAAGCGTGTGCCGAAAGGCGTGATCTGCCTTGTCTCGGCGCTCGCCTTCTATGGCATCACCGATCAGCTACCACGCCGCGTCTGGATTGCTATCGGTTCAAAAGACTGGAAGCCCCAAATTAATTACCCACCCCTTCGTATCGTGCGCTTTGCTGACAAATATCTCCACGACGGCGTCGAGATGCACAGCATCGAGGGAGTTTCCGTGCCAATTTTCGGAGTCGCAAAAACCATCGCCGACATCTTCCGCCACCGCCGTTCGGTCGGCACCGATGTCGTAGTGTCGGCTCTGAAAGAGGCGCTGCGCCAACGCAAGACCACGCCTTCTGAGATCTCAGCGTGGGCGATGCGGAGCAGCGTTTGGAATGTGGTTCGGCCCTACCTCGAAGCCCTGACAGCCGATGGCTAACAAAGCGCCCACCAACATTGCCGCCTCGATACGCGCGCGCCTTCTCAATCTCGCAAGGCAGACGGGCAAGCCGTTCGACGTCCTCCTCACACGATTTGTCCACGAGCGTCTTTTGTACCGGCTAAGCCGTTCGCGTCACGCTGATCGCTTCGTCCTCAAAGGCGCCATGCTGCTCACGACGTGGCTGCCTGAGACAGCGCGCGGCACGCGCGATCTCGATCTGTTGGCATTCGGCGATTCCAGCGAACAGCGGATTCTGGGCATCTTTCGCGACATCATGTCGGAAGACGCGGGGGACGGCATCGAGTTCGATCCGGAGGGGCTACAGGCAAGCCGGATCCGCGAAGAACTTGAGTATGGTGGACTTCGATTGCGGGGCAAAGCCTCGCTCTCGGGCGCACGCATCGCAATTTTGATCGACATTGGTTTTGGCGACTCGGTCGAGCCCGGACTCGAAACGATCGAATACCCAGCACTGCTCGATCTGCCATCGCCGAAACTGCGCGCCTATGCCCCGGAAACGGTCATTGCCGAAAAATTCCAGGCCATGATTGCGCTGGGTCGGGCAAACAGTCGGATGAAGGACTTTTACGACATCTGGGCCTTGTCCAAGGTATTTGCATTTGACAATGATCGGCTCGCACGCGCGATCGCCGCAACCTTTGCTCGGCGGCAAACGACGATACCGACGGAGGTGCCCGACGCGTTAACTCCCGCATTTGCTCAAGATCCGGCCAAACAACGTCAATGGGCAGCATTCATTTCGGACATCGTCAATGCGCCACCAACGCTTCAACTAGTCACTCAGGACATCACAGATATCCTCATGGGCGCGGCTAAAATAGCCCGAGCCGTCGGGGCAACGTAGCAACCGTTGCCGCCGCCAGATTAAATGAGCTTCACTTCCGGTTTTCTCGATGCGTAATACCAACCTGCGCTGACAATCACGCATGAGCCCAATCGCGCATTGTGGAGACGGCCCGAGTTCGAATTCCGATCGCCCACACACGAAGCCTGCCCTCCACAAATGCGGAGACGTGAAGGTCTCTATCGGCGCGGCGGAGACCGCGGGTTTTATCTATTGAAATGTCCCTTGTTCTCGCCGTCGACGGCGCAAGCGGAGACTGGCGAATGCGCCCATTGCCGCCGACATGCGCGGAGTTTCCGGAACGGAGTGAGGCTGCGCAAGTGGGCCGAAACGGAGTGGTACAGGGCGCGGTCTGCTAGTCACTTTGCTCTGCCCAAACACAAAATACGGAGAAAAATTATTCAATCCCGTACCATCCCTCTTCACGAAATAGCTTGAGGAGAAATCGCTGTCTTGTAACGCTCAATCGCCCTTGATAATCGAACGCCGCTGAAACAAAAACGGGCAGCGGAGTTGAGGCCGCTGCCCAAGTGTGGGGAAACTTTGTTGCAGGTGTAACCGCCTACCCGCCTATGCCAACACTGACGCTGGCGAACGGTCCGTAGAAACCGCGATCGTAGCTTTTGGCAGTATCGATGCCACCGTCGATCGCGCCGAAGAACAAATCCGCGCGATACCCGACCGAAAGTTTCACATCCTGCAGCCGATACGAAAACGCAGCGAACCCGCCCACATTCGGAACGCTGCGTGCGTGATTGCGCGCGACCAGCGAATGATTGCTGTAGATTGCGCCCGAAGTGGCGCGGTGCTGTTCGCGCGTTTCATGGCTGCCGCCGACATTTTGTTTGCCGAACAGAATGGCCGCGTTGGCGCCCCAATCGAGCCAGAGCGAGCCGCTCTCCGGGTTGCCTATAAAGGGCGTTGAAGCATCCCACGAAATCGACGGTCCGACGCCCGCGAACCAGCGATGGATATGCGCGGTGGCATGGAACAGATGCGCGGAATTGGGCAGAATCGTCGGCTGCGAACTCAATTGCGTGTCGGATGTCGAATCGAAATTGGCATAGCGCACGCCGAGGCTGAGAACGGAACTGCCTCTGAGGCCGAACATGCCAAGACCCACATCTCGGCCGACCTGGAAGTCTGCAATCACATGAGTGTTCAATGTCCGCGCAGTGCCCTCGTAGAAGGCAAAGGGCCCAAAGGCGTAACCGGAGTACGCCGTGATAGCGATGGGCGGCGGCTGGTTATGTTCCTTTCTGCTACGAAGCGCGCGGCCGTAACGCACGGATGCAGACAGAACCCAATCACTCTCGGCAGGCTGAAGTGTAAGCTTGACATCTCCATCCCATCCCAGACGCGGCCCGTGCTGCAGATTATCGGGCGAACCGGTCTCGAAGGACGGACGCGGCGTCGTGAGCAGGTATGGTGGCGTAAAAGCGGCATGCCCGTCATTGACGGCATCGAACTGTCCGCCCAGTTCAATCCAGACCAGCGGATTGTCGGCATCGTTTGCCACCGCTTCCGGGCTTGCGACGGCGAACAGCGCAAGTGCCGACGCCGTCTTCAGAAGCAGCCTGCGAAGGCCGTTTGTTCCGCCCTGTGCATGCATCAACTCGCTCATCGTTTCCCCCTACCAGTTCTTGGTGACGCGGATGCCGAACAGGCGCGGATCCGTCAGGAACACGTTTGTCGTCAGGCCCACATCGTCGCTGTATAGAAAGTCGCCGGTAATCGCCGTCACGTTGAAGACGTTCTTCAGATAACCCATCACCTGCCAGCCATCCTGATTGTTCAGGATCAGCGTCAGATTAACATTGGTGTATCCGCGCAGGCGATCATACGGATTGTCGTTGAACACGCGGGCCCAGGAATAATCCTGCCAGTAATAGTCGCCGCGCAGCGTAGCCGCCCAATCCGGTATAACCGGGATCGTGTATTGCGCTCCGAACGAAACGGTGAACGGCGGCGCGTTCGGCAGTCGATTGCCGCCCAGTTGCTTGTCGAATCCCGCGCCGCCATTGGGAGCAGGCCCCGCGCCCGCATTCGTCGCGTTCGGATCGCTTGGGTCGAAACCCGGATAACCCGGCGGCGGCGCATAAAGTGGGTCTCTGGGCGGCTGATTGTTGTAGCCATAACCACGTGTGCATGCCAGCTCCGCCTCGGCGCCCTGATCGAAGCCGGCCGGACTTCTCAGGATCGCCGTGACCACATAGACCGGCAGAACGCAGTTCGATGTCTCTGTGAGGAAAGGCTTGTAGACGACCCAGTTCGGATTGCCTGCAGTGCGATCAATCAGGTCGACAGCCTTGTCGCCATTGGCAAGCCTCGTATCCTCGTAGCCGCCGCTGAAATTGAACCGCAGTCCCGGCATCGGCTCCCAGTTCGCTTCCAGCTCTGCGCCCTTCACCGTCGCGTCGAAGTTCAGATTGATCGCGGTGCGGTCGACGATTTCCGAAATCTGGTAGGCCTTGTAATCGTAATAGAAGACATCGCCGTTCAGCGTGATGGCGCCATCCAGAAGCGTGTTCTTGCTTCCCAATTCGTAGGCGTTGACGAATTCGGGATTGAAGGTGAGCGGGTGCGTGATCGTCTGCGTGATCACGGGCGGCGGCGGATTGGCGCCACCCGCCTTGTAACCCCGCGAATAAGAGGCATAGACCAGTGTCTGATCCGTGAAATCGAGTTTCGGCGTCCAGTTGGCGACGAACCGGCCCGTCATTTCGCCCCATTGCTGATCGACGACAGCGACAATCGGATAGCCCCATCCCGGTATTGCGATCCAACTCGGGATTTCGAGGAAATGTTTCTGATCGTCGGTCCAACGCAAGCCACCGGTGAGTTTCACATCGGGCAACACCTGATAGTTCACCTCACCAAATCCCGCATAGGAATTGAGCGTGTACGGATTGCGGTTGAGGAAATAATTGTGGCCGTTGTCGTTCAGCTTGGTAATGGGATTGGGATCGACATAGGTGCAACCGAAGGGCTGAACGTCGGCGCCTGGCGTGGCATAGACATGCGGGATCGGTACGCCGCCATAACACAGATTGGGAAACGTGTCTGGCGGCACTTGCGGGTTCTGCGCGAGCGCGATGGCCGTCGCCACATTGTAGAAGACGTAGAAGCTTTCCTCGGTTTCATAATGCAGATAGTTGGCGCCGAGGCTGAAATTGAGGGGGCCTTTGAAGTTCGACGCGAGGCGAAACTCCTGGCTCAGCTGCCACGAATGCTCCAGCGACATGTTTTCACCGACCACTTTGCTCGAACAACCCAGTTGCGGATCGCACATGACGCCGCCGGGTTGAGCAGGGAAGTCCCTAAAAATGCCGTCCGCAGTGTTGAAATTGTTGAAATCCTGCGTGGACCGGAGCAGATCGGCACCATAACCGGTCTGCGAAGAGAGGGTCAGCGCAGGCGTGATGTCGTAATCGGCATTGAACTCCAGCGTGTCGGCCTTAACCCTATAGGAGGGCGTCAGAACGGATTGTATGACGCGCAGATTCGGCGACTGTACCGTGCTTGCATAAGGGTCGGTCAAGCTGTTGAGTGCGCCGAATAACGCGCCCGCCACAACCAACTGATCGGAGAGACCGTTGGGCGTCTCAAACGCGGATGGCGAATAGAGCGAGACCGGCAGGCAACCCTGACTCAATTGATTCTGCATCGTACTGCCCAAAAAGACATTCACATTTGTCGAATAGGTGATACCGGTCGTGGGATCGGTGAGCGATGTCGGTCCCGGATCCTTCTTGCACAATTGCTTGCCGCTGTTCAGGCGGTCATCGTCCTCGGCGAAATGCTCCCAGACAAAATCGATTTGCAATTGCTCCATCGGCTTCCAGCCGAAGCTGACACGGCTCGACCAAAGATCGCGGCCATCGATATTGCGATCCGTCGTTTCGTCGAACGTGTAGCCCGCACGCTTGGTCCACTCGCCCGCGATGCGCATATCGAAACGGTCGTCGACAATGGGAATGTTCACCATGCCTTCGACGCGGCGGTTCTGGTAATTTCCGACATCGGCTGAAACCATCGCCTCGAACTGATCCGTCGGCTTGGCGGAAACCAGATTGACGACACCGGCGGTGGCGTTGCGGCCGTAAAGCGTACCTTGCGGTCCCCGCAACACCTCCACCTGGCTTACGTCGTAGAATTCCTGCTCGAAGAAGTGATTGCGAATGAATGGCGTGCCGTTGAAGGCGACCGCAACGGCGGGATCAGTCGCGACCGAAATCGCTTGCGTGCCGATACCGCGAATGTTGATGCTGTAGCCGGTGAAATTGGTTTTGGTGAAAGTGAGGTTCGGCACCTGCTTGACGAGATCGGGGCCGCCTGCGGTCTGCGTCGCCTTCAACTGTTCCTGCGAGAAGGCCGAAATCGCGATCGGAATGTTCTGCACGTCGCCGCCAATCTTCGATGAAGTCACGACGACCGTTTCAAGCGCCGCGCCGGACACAGTCGATACAGAAGCCAAGGCGATTTTTTCCAAAGGCCGATCGACCGACGTCTGCTCATGTACAATGCCAATTGCGCCAGAAGAGGCACGCCGGGTCGTAAAGCCCGTATTCCTAAGGAGACGCGCCAAC
>DATCEI010000224.1:0-4625 GCA_036510185.1 Rhizomicrobium sp.
CGCGAGCAGACGCGCCACAAGATCAGCGCCTTCTTCAAACGCCAGCGTTACGGCTAACCCGCCGCTATATATTCCCGCAACGTCGCCGCTTCACGCACCGTTTCTTCGATGCGCGTTTTCACGACGTCGCCGATGGAAATGATCCCGACCAGACGGTCGCTTTCCATCACCGGCACATGACGGAAACGGCGATGCGTCATCAATTCCATCAGATCTTCGATGGAATCGTTTTCCGAGCACGTCATCACCGCGCGCGTCATGTAGGCGCTGACGGGCCGAGCCAGAGCGGCGACGCTTTCTTCCGATACCGCACGCACAAGATCGCGTTCGGAAAGAATGCCCGCAAGCGAACCATCCTCGCCATACACGATCACCGCGCCGATGCGCTTGCGCGCGAGCAGCCGCGCCGCATCGGACAAAGTTGCATCCACGGTAATGGTAACGATATCGCGGCCTTTTTCGCGCAGGATATGCCTGACCAGCATGTCACGTTCCTCCCATGTGGGGGACGCGCGCGCGGCGCAGTCCCCGCGTGATTCCGATTATGCTGCGCCTGTTGGAAAAGCTTGGCAAGCATTAATGCGAGTTGACCAATAGGGATCGCGGTTTTGCGGGTAAGCGGCTGATGAAAATCAGCAAAACTCAATCGCGATAAAGATCGCGCGCATTGAACCGGTGCATCCGGCGCGGAATCGCCACCGGGGGTTCGACCGAAGAGCCGCTCATATGCGTGAGGCCCAACGCCCAGCACGCAATGGCAAGGCTTCTTGTGTTCACGCCCTGCGCAATCAGCCGGTCGCATGTCATATGGCCCAGATCGCGAAAAAGACCGATGCGTTCGAACATCTCGTCTTCGCGCAAATCCAGCGCTTCGAGATCCAGCGTCAGTCCGCCCAAACCGCAGCCGTGAAATGTCAGCAGCTCCGCTCTGGTTGGCCGCACACTCGCCAGTACGCCCCGGCCGAACGGTTTCAGCATCGCCACAAGCGACGAAATCCGCGATTGCGGAATCCCGATGGGCAGATCGACCAGTTCGTAGGCGACATAACGGCGAAGTTCCGGCGAAAGCCGCTTGACCGTTTCCAGAAAACGCTGCCGCGAACGCGAATTGGCCAGTGTTTCATAGCCGCAAGGCAGATGCAGGATGAACTGGGTCTGGCGGCCCAGAAGATAATTCAGAATATCGCGCCCATGTTCGGATGCCGCGATGTCGATGGCGCTCAGTTCTTCCGGCAGCAATTGCGCGCGCGGGATTTTGTTAGCGCCCGAAGCGCGGCTCTGTTCGGTTTCAACGGCCGTGTACAACGCGAAGGATGTGATCGCCTCCCGATGCAAATCCCACACGGGATGGAATTCAAATTGAAGATGCAGTTCCTTCTCGCCAACCGTGATGGTGGCGCGGGTAGGCGGCGCAAACGCGACGACATTGTTTTCCTGCACAATGCCCGGTTTCGCAGCACTCGCCATCGCCGCGGATTTCGCGAGTGCTGCCGTGTCCACGAGCCTGGCGATAAGAAACTCGCCTTCCGTGCCTGTGATCGCCTTGATCTTTATCTGCTCCAGCGTGAAACGGCCGAGCAGCGTGGTGAGGATTTCCTCCAGAATGCGAAAACAGCGCAGCTGTGCCGAGTGCGCGTTCTCCTCCGGCATCGAGATGATGTATTGCGCATCGGAAACGCGGCAATGATATTCGGAAGCGGTGAGATGGCGCGCGATATATTTCTCGACGCGCTCGTAGATATGCTCCTTCATGCGGTCCCAGCGGGGGCCAAGCTTTTCCTGCACGGGCTCGATGCCGACAACATTCACGCAACCGCGCGCGAGCAATTCCGGATTTGCGATGCGGTCCAGAACGGCGGAAAGCCCGCTGACATCGATCCGGTTGGCGCCCGCGAGAACCGGCGGGCTAGAGGCTTCTCCAAGTGCCGAACTCATTGCGACAACTCATCTGCGAAGGTTGCGACACCGGATAATTTCACGCACAGCGCCGTGCGGCCTGCGGCTGAAGAAGCGTTGTGACCTTGGCCAGCAATTCCTGCGGACGAAACGGTTTTGCCAGACAATCGTCGGCGCCAAGTTTGACGGCGAGATCGAGAAAACCGTCCGGCTCCATGCGGCCGCCGCCGGAAATCGCCAATATGGGAATATCCGCAAATCGCTGCTTGGCTTCCATGATGGTTTCGATACCTTCGCGATTGGGCATCACGATATCGGTGATGACCATTGCGGGCCTTGTCTGCTCGATGGCTTTGAGGCCGATGCGGCCATCGCGCGCCTCGACCACGGCATAACCGGCATTGGTCAATATCCGGCAGATGGTTTGGCGCACGGCATCGTCGTCGTCGATGACGCAAATGCGTGTCCGCGAATCGTCAGGTACGGTTTCCAGCTTGTCCATTTCAACTCTTCCCTGCATGGCGCAACGCCTGCCAATACTCGCACTTGCCCCAGCTTCCGGTAGAATATCGTCCCCGTATTCTTAAAAGCCATTTAATATTGGAGTAATGCCAACACTTTCCACTTGCTGGCGAAAACAGAATGCAAATACAACTTGCAAATTCCCGCCAAATCTTCGCGCAATACATTTGGGAACTTCCGTTCTACTATCGCGGAAAGGATTTGGTAACTTCAACGGGAACTCCGGCGGGGCGAAAGGTCAGAAAAAACGCTCCGGCACGCGCACGATATCGCCGGGGAGAATTTTAGCGTTGCCGTCGGCCGGTTCTTTCAGCTCGTCCTTGCCGCCGTTGCGCCGGACATAGACTTCGCTTTCGCCGGCGCGATAGGTGTAGCCGCCCGCGAGCGCCACCGCATTCAGCACGCTCATATTGTTCACATAAGGATATTCGCCGGGCTTGTTCACTTCGCCGATAATATAGAACGGCCGATAACTGGAAACCTCAACGCTGACGCGCGGATTTTTCAGATAGCCGGCTTTGAGCTTCTCCGCGACCGCGCCTTCAAAACCGTGAACCGAAAGCCCCGCCGCCTTCACCTGCCCGACCAGCGGCAGGCGCACGAAGCCGCTGCCATCCACATCGAATTCGCCGCTGAGATCATCTTCGCCGTAAACGGTGACGCGGACCTTGTCGCCGGTGCCCAGCTGATAATCCGGCGGCGCTTCGGCGGCGGCGGGCGGCATGATTTGCGTGTCGCGCGCGCAGCCCATCGGCACGAACGCCACCAGAAGCCCCACAAAAATCGCCTGCGAAAACCGGAGAGCCATCACGAGACGGCGCGTTTCGGCGCCGTTCCCTTCACGCTGGTGCGCACCATCTCGCGGCGGAAACCCTGATAATCATTCATCGCGAAATGCTGGGTCGAACGATTGTCCCAGATGGCGAGCGTGCCTTTGGCCCAGCGCAGCCGCCAGGTGAATTTCTCGCGCACGGCATGGGGATGGATTTGCTGCAGCAGATCGCGCGAGTCCGCATCGGACCAGCCGGCAATCTTCGTCGTGTAAACCGGATTGACATAAAGCGCGGAACGGCCCGTCTCGGCGTGCGCAACCACGGCGGGATGCGTCTGTTCGTTGAACGCATCCTTCGATGGTTCGATCGGCGTGGACATCTGGTCTTTCACATGATCGAAATATCCGCCCGTGCCGTATGCCATGCCCGCCGAATGCACGGCGTCAAGGCCCTGCAACGTATCGCGCAGATGATTGGGCAGCGTTTCGTAAGCCATGTATTGATTGGCCCAGATCGTGTCGCCGCCCGATGGCGGCGCATCCAGACAATAAAGCAGCGTGAAAGACGGCGGCGCCGCCAGATAGGACAAATCCGTGTGCCAGGCATTGGCGAAATTCAATGTCTCGTGTTTTTCCTTCAGAATGCGGATGACATAGGGCCGGCCCGGCACGGGCTTCACAAAAGGCGTGAGATCGCGTCCGCCCAGTCGATCGGTCAGCCGTTCCAGATCGTCCAGCGACATGTTCTGGTCCGGCAACGCGACGACAAGATGATCGAGCAACGCTTGCCGCAGCGTGGCGATTTCTTCGGCGTCCGTGGGCGCGCTTAGGTCTATGCCGGTGACATAAGCTCCCGCGGCTTCGCCCGTGGGCGCGACCTTCATCCGTTCTGCCGTATGAACCGCAGCACTCATGGACCGAGCCTAAACAGGCTTGTCCGGCCCGTCAAAAGCCTGCTTGTTGGCCGCGCCGGATGAAGGCATGGTCGGCCAATGCTGGCCGATTTGCTTATTCCACGACGCGGATATCGCATCCACCGCGACCTCGCCTATGGCGCGGATGCGCGCCAGATGCTCGACCTTTATATCCCTGCGCGCCTCACCGCGCCCGCGCCGGTTCTGCTCTATTTCTATGGCGGCAGCTGGCAATCAGGCAGCAGGGCGCATTACCGGTTTCTGGGGCAGGCTTTTGCGAGCCGCGGCATCATCGTGGCCGTTGCCGATTACCGGCTTTTTCCACCTTCCTACTTTCCCGATTTCATCGAGGACGGCGCGCTGGCGTTGCGCTTCATCCACACGAATATCGCCGGGCATGGCGGCGATCCCGCGCGCATTTTTCTCGCCGGGCATTCGGCGGGCGCTTACATCGCAACGATGCTGGCGGCGAACGCGACTTATCTCAACGCTGCGAAAGCCTCGCCCGAATGGATCGCGGG
>DATCEI010000225.1:0-2541 GCA_036510185.1 Rhizomicrobium sp.
GGGCCAAATCCGCGCGTCGTGCGCATGTTCATGGTGGAAAAGGGGCTTTCCATCCCCTCGGAGGACGTGAATTTGCTGGCGGGCGAGAACCGGCAAGACGCGCATCTCAAGCGCAATCCGCATGGCCAGATGCCGGCGCTGGAACTCGATAGCGGCCAGTTCGTCTCTGAAATTTTGGCAATCTGCGAATATCTGGAAGACACGAACCCCGCGCCTGCGCTGATCGGCACGACGCCGGAGGAAAAGGCCGAGGCGCGCATGTGGACGCGGCGCATCGATCTGAACATCTGCGAGCCGCTGGCGAATGGATTCCGTTTCTCGAACGGATTGCCGCTGTTCCAGAACCGCATTGTCACCGTGCCGGAAGCCGCCGACGGATTGAAACGCATGGCGCAGGATCGGCTTGGCTGGCTGAACAGCCAGATGGAAGGCCGCGAGTTCATCTGTGGCGCGCGATTCACGCTGGCCGACATTCTGCTGTTCGCGTTCGCCGATTTCGGCGCGACGGTGGGCCAGCCGCTCGATCCCGAACACAAAAATCTCGGCGCATGGTTTGCGCGTATGAAGGATCGTCCGTCCAGCAAAGCTTGATTTATATTGTCGCGCAATCTGGCGCGAACCGCTTCACACTTCGCGGGATTGCGCTCTAGTTGTACGCTTTGGACTCGCTCGCGCGCACCAGCCCCTTGATGACGCGATAGAGAAACCACACCACCACGATCAGCCCGAACGGAAAGCACAGCGCCAACAATATGAAGGGCGCCGCGAACAGGCTGACCGGCCAGGCGACGATGCCAAACAGAATCGCCAAGCCGATGCTCAGCAGATAAAGCGGCACGGCCAGAACGAAGGTGATCGCCGTGACCCAGAACACGACGATCTGGTTGTGAAAATGGCTGGCCCACACCGTGCCCACCGCTTCGCTCTGCTTGATATAGGCGAGCACGACCGCGGCCACCGCCGTCAGCCCCGCCGTGAAATAGGCGGCGAGAAACAGGCCGTAGCCGATGATTGCTGCACCGCGCAAAGAATCCGCCGTCGGAACGGGCGGGGCCGCGGCTGCGTTCACGTCGCTCATATGGTGTCTCCCATGCGTTGCGGATTATGTGGGAATGGATGACGCAAGTGTCAATGTTTAATGGTCGCGCAATCTGGCGCGAACCGCGTCCATACGCTGCCGCTATGGACCACTTCGCGGGATTGCGCTCATGGCCGGAACTTCGAGCGATATTGCGCCAAATTCTTTCGCGCGCGTTAGCATCCCGCTAAACATCGACAAACATTGTGATCTTTGTGACGGAGAATGTCACTCGACATCGTGGAAGCCGCGCGCAAGAGTGCCCAAATAGAAGCAGGGGGCCAGTCGGAGGAGACGACCTATGACGGCCTATGAAATCTGTTACCTGAACAATGACGGCTCGCTGGCGGCCATGCTGTCGGCCATGTGCGAGGACGAACTGAGAGCGAAAATCCTCGCCCACGCGATGAAACTCTCCGGCACCAAACAGATCGAAGTCTGGGACGGGAGAACGCTGATTTATGCGCGGCCGGAACGGAAGAATTAGGCTCCAGACTCCCTATATGTAACCTTATGTTTGACACACGCCCCGTGTAATGCTATGCGTTACATGTGATCGGTTCTTTCCGCAGCAAAGCCTTGCGCAAACTGTGGGAGAAAAACGATCCCACGGGCGTGAGTGCGAATGCGCGGGCGCGGATTTCGCGCATCCTGTCGATTCTGGAAAGCGGCGAAGGTTTGGGCGACCTTGATGTGCCCGGTTTCCGCTTTCACGCGCTGAAGGGTTTCGATCCGAAGCGCTATTCAATGCGCGTAACGGGAAACTGGCGGATCACATTCGTGTGGGAAGGTGGTCTCGCGACCGCCGTCGATCTGGAGGATTATCATGGCTCTTAAGCGCGCTCTGCCGCCGACGCATCCGGGCGAAATCCTGCGCGAGGATGTTTTGCCCGCGCTCGATCTCACCATCATGGATGCAGCGGAGAAGCTCGGCGTCACGCGCCAGACGCTGCATCGCATCATCGCGCGGAGCAACCCGCGCCCCGTGACGCCGGACATGGCCGTGCGCCTCGGCAAGCTTTGCGGCAACGGCGCGCGGCTATGGCTGAACCTGCAATCGGCCTACGACCTCTGGCACGCCGAACGCCGCATCGACACGCGGCGGATTCCGACGATGCACGCGGCAGAGTGAAAATGGCTCCGCTGCCGAACAGCACGCAGGCAATCCTGGACCTGCGAAAATTGGAGGATTACTGCCTTGATCCAAAACATCCGCGTGGTCGGCACAAGGCGCGCGTCTTTCGTGAACTGCTTGGCATCGGGCGGAATGATGCGCGATGGCTGCAGTGCGAATTGCTGTTGGCATTAACCGATGGCGACGCATTTGAATTGTCGGCCGATAAATTTGGCCGCCGCTGGCGGCTGGACGTAACAGTGGCGCGACAGGAACAGCGGGCTGTGATAAGAACATTGTGGCTGATACGGACGGGTGAGGAGTTTCCCCGGTTTGTGACCTGTTGGGT
>DATCEI010000226.1:0-4987 GCA_036510185.1 Rhizomicrobium sp.
GTTGGCGCGCGCGTGCGGCTGTCCGGCTGGGTTCACCGGCGGCGCGATCATGGCGGGTTGCTGTTCCTGGATTTGCGTGACCATTACGGCGTGACGCAATGCGTGATCGAGCCGGGTTCCCCCGCCTTTGCCGAGGCCGACCGCGTGCGCGCCGAATGGGTGGTGACGGTGACTGGCCCCGTGGTGGCGCGCCCCGCCGAGACCGTGAACCCCGACCTGCCCACCGGCGAGGTGGAGGTGCGGATCGAGGAGATTTCCGTGCAGTCCGTGGCGCAGGAATTGCCGCTGCCCGTGTTCGGCGAGGCGGAATATCCCGAAGAGACGCGGCTGAAATACCGCTTCCTTGATCTGCGCCGCGAGCGCATCCACAAGAACATCACGCTGCGGTCGAACGTGATTTCGTCCATCCGGCGGCGCATGATTGAGCAGGGCTTTACCGAGTTCCAAACGCCGATTTTGACGGCGAGTTCACCGGAAGGCGCGCGCGATTTCCTCGTGCCGTCGCGCATGCATCCGGGCAAGTTCTACGCGTTGCCGCAGGCGCCGCAGCAGTTCAAGCAATTGATCATGGTGGCGGGGTTCGACCGCTATTTTCAGATTGCGCCGTGCTTTCGCGATGAAGACGCGCGCGCGGACCGTTCGCCGGGCGAGTTCTATCAGCTCGATCTGGAAATGAGTTTCGTCACGCAGGACGATGTGTTCGCGGCGGTGGAACCCGTGCTGCACGGCGTGTTCGAGGAGTTCGCGGCGGGGCGCATTGTTTCGGCGATGCCGTTCCAGCGGATTGCCTATGACGAGTCGATGCTGAAATACGGCAGCGACAAGCCCGATCTGCGCAATCCGATTGTCATTGCCGATGTCAGCGATGTGTTCGCGCGCGAGGACGTGGCGTTCAAGGCGTTCAAGGGCAAGACGGTGCGTGCGATTCCCGCGCCCGGTGCGGCGAGCCAGCCGCGTTCGTTTTTTGACAAACTCAACGAATGGGCGCGCAGCGAAATGAGCGCGCCGGGCTTGGGTTATATCGTGTTTGAGGACGAGGGCGGCGCGCTGGTCGGCAAAGGCCCGATCGCGAAATTCATTCCGCCGGAAGCGACCGCTGCAATGGCCGCCGCTGCAAAAGTGAAGGCGGGCGATGCGTTGTTCTTCTCGGCGGACGCGAAAGCGGATCGTGCGGCGGCGCTAGCGGGAGCCGCGCGCACGCGCATCGGCCGCGAACTCAATCTCATCGCGGAAGGCGAGTTCAAATTCTGCTGGATCGTCGATTTTCCCATGTATGAATGGAGCGAGGACGAGAAGAAGATCGACTTCTCGCACAATCCCTTCTCCATGCCGCAATTCGCGCGCGACAAATTCCTCGCGCTGGACGGCGCGGACCGCGATACAATTTTGGGGCTAAAAGCCTATCAATACGACATCGTGTGCAACGGCATCGAGCTTTCCTCCGGCGCCATCCGCAACCACGATCCCGATGTGATGCTGAAGGCCTTCGAGATCGCCGGTTACGCGCGCGAGGAAACCGAGCAGAAATTCGCCGGCATGCTGAACGCGTTCCGCTACGGCGCGCCGCCGCATGGCGGCACCGCACCCGGCATCGACCGCGTCGTTATGCTCATCGCGGGCGAAGAAAACTTACGCGAAGTGACGATGTTCCCCATGAACCAGCAGGCGCAGGATCTGATGATGAATGCGCCGAGCGATGTTTCCGCCAAGCAATTGCGCGAACTTCACATCAGAACGGTGCTGCCCGAAAAGGGGTAGGGCCGAGAAAGGTTGAACACGGATGAACTGGATCATCGGCAATATCGGTTGGATTTTGCAGGTGTCCGGTGTCGCGACGTGTTCGATGATCTCGCTGGCGCTCGCGCCGCGTTTCACCACGCGTTTTGTGTTTGGCGAGTCGATCACCGGCCCAATCGGCGAGCTTGTCGCGCGCAGTTGGGGCGTGATGATCTTTCTGGGCGGCCTGTTGCTGATCTATGCGTCGGTTCACCCCGAAGCGCGGCTGCCGATCCTACTGTTTTCCTTCTTCGGTAAATCGAGCTTCGTTGTACCCGTGCTCGCGCAGCCGTCGCGTTTCCTCAAACGCCGCGCCTATACGATGGCGTTTGGCGATGTCGCGATGATGGTTTGCTTTGTGTGGTATTTGTCCGCGACGCACTAAACCTCGCCTGTCATCCCCGGCGAGCGCGAGCGTTTTACGCGAGCGTGAGGGAAGGGGACCTAGGTGGTGCCAATGCCGCGCTCAATAAAATTTCGATGAATAAGGGCATAACCGCAAGCACCGGATGGCCCTCACGACCTGGGTCCCCTTCCCCTCGCAACGCTTCGCGTCGCTCGGCCGGGGATGACAATTCTGTTTGATTTGAAACGAACTACAGTCCAGCGACACCCTAATTCAACTTCGCCGACAGATCCTTGATGCTGCCTTCGACGAGCGCGCTGGAGCATTTTTCGTCGAGGCGGGCGGCGAGCAATTTCTCTGCGGCTTCCACAGCCATGTCGGCTGCCAGCGCGCGGATGTCGGCCAGCGCCTGTGCTTCGGCTTGCGCGATCTTGTCTTGTGCCTGTTTCGCTCGGCGTTCGAGTTGCGCCTTCAATTGCTCGCGCGATTCCGCGGCGAAGCGTTCGGCTTCCGCGCGGCTTTCGGTGAGGATGTTCGCGGCCTCGCTCTGCGCGCGTTCGGCGCGCTGGCGATAATCGACAAGCAATGTCTGCGCTTCCTCGCGCAAGGCGCGCGCCTGATCCAGTTCCTTGGTGATCGCGGCCGCGCGCGCATCCAGCATCGCGCCCAGAAGGGCGGGCACGCGGCGATAAAGAATAATGCCGACCACGATGATGAGGCCGAGCCATTCCCAGAAATCGGGATCCTTGAACAATTCGACGATCATGATGCCCTCTGCGTCGCGGCGACCGCGGCGGCGGCATCTTCCGGCGAAACGATATCGCCCGTCAGCCGCGCGACGATGGCGGTTGCCGCTTCGCGCGCGGCCTGTTCGATATGCGTTTTTGCTTCAGCGCGGATTTGATTGAGCCGCGCTTCGGCCTTGGCAACAGCTTCGTTCGCTTGCGCGTCGGCAACGGCTTCTTCGCGGCCTACCTGGGCAATAACGCTTTCACGATTCTGCTCGGCCATCGCGCGCGCCTTGGTGCGGGCTTCGATCATCGAGGTTTCATAAGCGGCAGAGGTTGCCTCCGCAGCACGCCGGTCAGTTTCGGCGCGCGCCAGTTCCGAGGCGATGCGCGTTTTGCGCTCCATCAGCGTGCCGCCGATGCGCGGCCCCGCGATCCGCCACAACACAACGAACAGCAGCGCAAACGTAATGCCGAGCCAGAAAATCTGGCCCGGAAACGTCTCCGCCTTGAACGGCGGAAAGCCGCCGGACGGCGCCTCCGTCGTTGCCGTGGTCGTGTGCGCGTGCATCAGGTGAACAGGATGATGAGCGCGATCACGAGGCCGAACAGGCCCGTCGCTTCGCACAGCGCGAAGCCGAGAAGCAGGTTGGTGGTCTGGCCCGCGGCCGCACCCGGATTGCGCAACGCGCCCGAGAGATAGCTGCCGAACACATTGCCGATGCCGATACCGGCGCCGACGAGCGCGATACAGGCAAGGCCCGCGCCGATCATTTTCGCTGCTGCGACGTCCATTTCGTAAAACTCCCTTGGTTCAGTGGTGATCGTGAAGATGCAAGGCTTCGTTCAGATAGATGCAGGTGAGGATCGCAAACACATAGGCCTGAAGAAAGGCCACCAGCAATTCGAGCGCCGTGATGGCGACGATGAGGAACATCGGTGCGATTGAAAGCGGAGCGAGGAGTCCGCCCGCGCCGCCCAGCGCGATCACGAAGAAGGCGAACACTTTCAGCATCGTGTGACCGGCGAGCATGTTGGCGAACAGACGCACGGAAAGACTGATGGGGCGGGTGAGGAACGAGATGATTTCGATGGGCACCAGCAGAACGAGCAACGCCAGCGGCGCTTTCGGCGCGAACAGTTTCAGGAACCCGAAACCGTGCTGAATGAAACCCGTGACAATGACCGTGAGAATGACGAGCGACGCGAGCGCGAAGGTGACCGCGATCTGGCTCGTCACCGTGAACGATCCGGGCAGCAGACCGAAGAAATTCGCGCACAGCACGAACATGAAAATCGTGAAGACGAGGGGAAAGAATTTCATGCCCGCATCGCCCGCCGAAGAACGGATCATGCCGGAGACGAATTCATAAGATAATTCCGCCATCGATTGCATGCGCGACGGCACAAGCGCACGCTTGGACGATGCGATGGTGAGAAACGCGCCGACCGCCGCGATGACGATGAACATCCACAATGACTGGTTTGTGAACGAGACATCGTAATGGCCGATGTGCAGCGGCACGAGCGGCCTGATCTCGAACTGCTCCATCGGCGTGATCTTCACGTCTTACTCCTCGTCGTCGTGCACGGCGGGCGCTTTCGGCGCGGCGGCCATGTCGGCGTTAATCTCTTTGGCGGCGCGCATCACATTACGAATGCCAGCCGCGGCGCCCAGACAAAACATCACCACGATGAAGATCGGTCTGGTGTGGAACGCCCAATCGAGCAGCCACCCCATTCCTCCCCCCACGACCAGCGCGGACACGAGTTCCGTCGTGAAACGGAACGCGATGCCAAGCTGGCTGGGCGGCGGCGACTGGTCGCGTTGGCCCTCGCGGCGGCGCGCTTCGTCCAGCCGTTCGCCCAGCGATTGCAGGTCGTGAGGTTCAGGGGGAGTTTCGGTCATGGCGCCCCCGTCGCGTCGCAACCGTCGCGGGCCTCCGAAAGGCTTGCCGAAGGCGCGCGGACCATAGGGTTGGGGTTATTGGGTGTCAAGCGCGCAATGTTGCCTTTAGAGCATTGAAATCGTTGGCAGAAATTAACCGCGACGAAATGCACGGCGCTCCGTGTTCGCAGGCGCACATTGGCGGCGATTCTTACTCCGCCGCGATGGCCTGTTCGGCTTCGGCCAGTG
>DATCEI010000227.1:0-14887 GCA_036510185.1 Rhizomicrobium sp.
CAATGCGAGAACCATCTGCCAGCCTGACGGTTCTGTGTTCACCAATAGCCGTACTGTAGGTGACGTAATTGGTGCGGAAAGCATTGAGCGATACGACCGCGCCCACAAAAGTCAGAATGGCTATCGTTGTCACGGACCATAACAATGTCGAACTCCGAGGCCCGCGCTTTTCTGCCCGGACTTCCTGCTCCGGTGGCCGCTTCAGCGCGACGAGCCTGTCTGCCCTAGTCCACACATGATTTGCGCGCCAGTAGGCCACCGAATGCGCAACGGATTCGTTGAGCCAGCTATCCAAACGCTCTTGATCATCATCCGACCAAGTGCTTGCGCCGTGCCGCTCAACAACCCAGCGCGACGCAAGCACCTGAATATCGGAAGCGGTTTCATCTGTTACTGTGTTATCGCTGCCCACGAAATTCCTCGGCATCACTATTGAGATAGAGATCGGAAAGCGCGAACAATCCCGCCGCAAGATGAGTTTTGACTGTCTCTTCGCTGACGCCCATTCGTTGTGCGATTTCCCGGCGCGACAGGCCTTCGACTTTTTGAAGCACAAGTGCTTCGCGATGACGGGGAGAAAGTCTGTCGAGCGCGGTTTGAAGTTTGCGCAATTCATCGCGCGCAATGACGACGCGTTCGGGTGTCGGCTGATCCGTTGTAGACAGAGATTCCAGATCGCCTACGGTTTCGAGCGGCACGACCGGACGGTCGCGGAATTTATCGATCAGCACATTGCGAGCAACGGTGAAAATGAACGGGCGCGCGGGGTGCGGTATGTCGCGATACGCAGCCTCGCAAACACGCACATAGACATCTTGCATCATGTCCCGGATATCCGCTCTGTTTCCCCAATGACGGGCGAAATAGCTCGTCAGCACCGCCTCAAGTGGCAACACTTCGCGCAAAAACCACCCCTCAATGGAGGCTCTACTCGTGCTCATCCCGAATGGACGCGAGGTTTCCGCTCTGAGTTCTTGTTCGAATTTGTCAGTCACCCCGCCTCCTTCGCGTTGCGGGACACCCTTGATATGCCCCTACAACGGGATTTGAGGCGGCTTGGGGGATAGGGAGGCGAGAATTATTTTGCGAACGGCAATATCTGGTTTTGACGCTGCCAGGCCTTTGAGACCGAAAAGGTATCATCAGCATATCGCGACCATCCGCAGGCGCTTACGCGTAGGCGCCAGTATTAAAAACATCGCGCACCCTCATTGGCTCTCAAGCCGATGTTGCAAGCCACTTTTTTAACGCATCTGCGTGACATCTCCGCCCCTCCAAACGCGTTAAAAAACAGGAAACAGGCACGGTCTGTTTCCTGATAGTCGCAAATCGTTTCCTGATAACGCGGAAAACGTCTCCTGTTATTTTGGTCTTTCTGGCACCTCCGGAATCGCCGCAACCCGCTGTGGCACAAGGTTTTTCGATCGCGGCAGCCTGCGGCGGCGGTTTTGAACGCAGATTCTTTCCTGTATTTTTGCAAACTTTGCAGGGCGGAGACGGCCCGAGTTCGAATTCCGATCGCCCACACACGAACCCTGCCCTCCACAAATGCGGAGATGTGGAGGTCTCTATCGGCGCGGCGGAGACCGCAGATTTTATCTATTGAAATGTCCCCTGTTCTCGCCGTCGGCGGCGCAAACGGAGACTGGCGAATGCGCCTATTCCCGCCGACATGCGCGGAGTTTCCGGAACGGAGTGAGGCTGCGCGAGTGGACCGAAATGGAGTGGTACAGTTGGGTGGGCTCGAACCACCGACCTCCGGATCCACAATCCGGCGCTCTAACCAACTGAGCTACAACTGCACGGTCCGGCGGGGCCGCGCGGGGCTGGCCGGAGGGGGCGGACCCTATCCATTCCCTTGGCCCAAAAGCAAGATATTGTAGGCTCCGTTCGCCGTTTCGCCCGCCCAAGCCCAACCCCTGAGAACACTTATTATATGCAGTGGCGTAGATTGATCTTTCTGGCCCTTGTGGTGGTGGCGGGTGCGGGGGCGTGGTTCGCCTGGCAATCCCGGCCCAAGCCGGTGCTGACGGTTGCGACCTGGGCGGGGGCCTATGGCCGGGCGCAGGCCAGCGCCATGTTCCGGCCCTATGGCGACGCCGCCCGCGCCGATGTGCGGATCGCCCTATATGATGGCGGCATCGACGGCCTGCGCGAGCAGGTTTCTACGCGCCGCTACACCTGGGATGTGATCGACCTTGAATTGCCCGACGCCATCGCCGCCTGCGATGCGCATCTGCTCGAACATATCGACCGCAAAACGCTGCCGCCGGGCCTCAACGAATTGCCGCCGCAAGCCGATTTCGTGGACGGCGCGATTTCGCCCTGCTGGGTGGGCAGCGTTGTGTACAGTCAGGTCATCGCGGTTGCGCCGAAGGATTACACCGGGCCGCAACCCAAAACCGCCGCGGATTTCTTCGATGTGCAACGCTTTCCCGGCACGCGCGGATTGCGGCGCGCCAGCCCGAAATTCAATCTGGAATTGGCGCTGCTGGCCGATGGCGTGAAGCCCGCCGATGTCTATGCCACGCTGGAAACGCCGGACGGCTTGAAACGCGCGCTCGCCAAGCTCAACACAATCAGGCCGTTTGTCGTGTGGTGGACGCACAGTAGCGAGCCGATTGCGATGTTGCATAGCGGCGCGGTTGCGATGACCACCGCGCTCAATGGTGACGTTTACGACGCAGCCGCGCACAAGCAGCCCGTCGGCATCATCTGGGATCGCCAACTCTACGAACTTGAGGTTTTCGGCGTCCCGCGGGGCGATCCGAAGCGCGACATGGCGATGGATTTCCTGCGCTTTGCCACGCGCGCCGAACCGCTGGCCCAAATGGCTGACTGGGTGCCTTACGGCCCCGCGCGCCATTCCGCCCTTTCGCTGGTGGGCAAGAACCCCGAATTGCACATCGCGATGCGGCCCTTCCTGCCCACGGCGCCGGAGAATTTCGCCACCGCCTTCCGCGTGGACGATGGCTGGTGGATGGCCCATGGCGCGCAGATGGATGCGGCCTGGCAGCAATGGCTGGCAAGCCCGATGCGGCGCAGAGGAAGGTGACGGAAACGCAAGTTTGATCGCCCGCGCATTGACTTAGGCGCGGGCCTCGCCATGGTTTGATTGTCGGACCGGGAAGCCAGCATGCTGTCTTATGCGATCAGGCGCATTTTGAGCGCAATTCCCACGCTTTTCATCATCATCACGCTGGCGTTTTTCATGATGCGGGCGGCCCCCGGCGGCCCCTTCGACAGCCAGCGCAAACTGCCGCCGCAGATCGAGCACAATATCGAGGTCGCCTATAATCTCGACAAGCCGCTGTTCCAGCAATATTTGCTTTATCTGGGCCATATCGCGCATGGCGATTTCGGACCTTCGTACAAGAACCGCAATTTCACGGTGACGCAGCTGATCGCGGCGGGCGTGCCGGTGAGCGCGCGGCTGGGCTTTTCGGCGATAGCGATTGCTCTGCTGGTGGGCGTGACGCTGGGTGCTGTGGCGGCGCTGAACCAGAACCACGCCGGCGATTACGGCGTTATGAGCATTGCGATGGTCGGGATCACGATACCGACGTTCGTGACCGCGCCTTTGTTGACGCTGATTTTCGGCGTGTACGGAATCACCATTTGGGGCCTCGATTTGTCGCTGCCCGTGGGCGGGTGGAATGGCGGCGCGGCGCGGAATGTTATTCTTCCCATATTCGTGCTGGCGTTGCCGCAGATTGCGATTATCGCCCGGCTGGTGCGCGGCAGCGTGATCGAAGTGCTGCGCTCCAATTATGTGCGCACCGCGCGCGCCAAGGGCTTGCCGGATCATGTGGTGATGACGCGGCATGTGCTGCAGGCAGCGTTGTTGCCGCTTGTGTCCTATCTCGGCCCGGCGATTGCGGGCATCGTCACCGGTTCGCTGGTGGTGGAACAGATTTTCGGCCTGCCGGGCATTGGGCGCTATTTCGTGCAGGGCGCGCTGAACCGCGATTACACACTGGTGATGGGCGTTGTGATTTTCTACGCGACCTTCATCATCCTGCTCAACCTGGTGGCGGATATTCTTTATCGCGTCCTCGATCCACGCGTGAGGTTCGAATGACGCTTCTGCGCACCTCGCCGCAAAATGCCGAAACGATGACGGAAGCCGTCGGCGTGCGCGGCCGCAGCCTGTGGGTGGATGCGCGGCGGCGGCTGTTCCGCAACAAAGCCTCCGTCATCAGCATGATTGTGCTCGGCATCATCACGCTGATGGCGATTTTTGCGCCGCTGCTGTCGCCCTACGCTTACGATTATATCGATTACAGCGTCATTTCCTGTTCGCCGGACTGGTGGCCGGACAAGACCGTCATGTGCAATGCGGGCGGCGCGCATATTTTCGGCACGGATTCGGTGGGCCGCGATCTCTTCGTGCGCGTGTTGTATGGCGCGCGCGTTTCGCTGGCGGTGGGCCTTGTCGCCACGCTGGTGAGCCTTCTCATCGGTGTGGCCTATGGCGCGACAGCGGGGTTCATTGGCGGGCGACTGGACGAAGTGATGATGCGCTTTGTCGATGTGCTCTACTCGCTGCCGTTCATCTTTTTTGTCATCATCCTGATGGTCGTGTTCGACCGCAATTTCATTCTTCTGTTCGTCGCCATCGGCGCGGTCGAGTGGCTGACCATGGCGCGCATCGTGCGCGGACAGACGCTGTCCATCAAGCAGAAGGAATTTATCGAGGCCGCGCGCGCGGGCGGCGTGACGCGCTTCAACATCATCCGCCGCCACATCATTCCCAATGTCGTGGGGCCGGTGATTGTGTATGTGACGCTGACCATCCCCTCCGTGATCCTGGCCGAAAGTTTCCTGTCGTTCCTGGGGTTGGGCATTCAGGAGCCGCTCACCTCCTGGGGCGTGCTGATTTCCGAAGGCGCGAACAAGATGGAAACCGCCCCTTGGATGCTGGTATTTCCGGCGGTCTTCATGGCGGTGACGCTGTTCTGCTTCAACTTCATCGGCGACGGTCTGCGCGATGCCCTCGATCCGAAGGACCGCTGAATGAGCGTTCTGGAAGTTAAAAACCTTGACGTTCGCTTCGCCACGCAGGACGGCGAAGTTCATGCCGTGAAGAACGCGAATTTCACCATCGCGGAAGGCGAATGTTTGGGCGTGGTGGGCGAATCTGGTTCGGGCAAAAGCCAGTTGTTCATGGCGGCCCTTGGGTTGCTGTCCTCCAACGGTCACGCCACCGGCAGCGTGAAATTTCGCGGGCAGGAAATCCTCAATATTCCCACACGGCAATTGAACAAATTGCGCGGAACGAAGATCACAATGATCTTTCAAGACCCGCTCACCTCGCTGACGCCGCATCTGACCATCGGCACGCAGTTGATCGAGTCACTGCGCATCGTACATCGCATCTCGCAACAGGAAGCGGGCAAACGCGCGCGCGCAGCACTCGATCTCGTGCGCATTCCGGAAGCCGCACAACGCATGCGGCAATATCCGCACGAACTTTCCGGCGGCATGCGCCAGCGCGTGATGATTGCGATGGCGACGGTGAGCGGCCCCGACCTGCTCATCGCCGACGAACCCACAACCGCGCTCGACGTGACGGTGCAGGCGGAAATCCTCGACATTTTGCGTGACCTCAAACGCGAGCTGAAATCCAGCATTGTGATGATCTCGCATGACATGGGCGTCATCGCGGGCATTGCCGAAGACGTGCAAGTGATGCGCTATGGCGAGATCGTGGAAACCGGCGAAGTGGACGAAATTTTCCGCGCGCCGAAACATCCCTATACGCGCATGTTGCTGGATGCGATGCCGCGCATCGATTCCATCAAGCGTGAACTTTCGCCTGCGGCGCCGATATCGCAATCCACGCTGCTGAATGTGGATGATCTCAAAGTCTATTTCCCCATAAAACGGCGCGGCCTGTTCGCGGGCACGAAGCCGCTGCGCGCGGTCGATGGCGTGAGCCTGCAATTGCGGCCGGGTGAAACGCTGGGCGTGGTGGGCGAATCCGGTTGCGGAAAATCCACGCTGGCGCGCGCGATTTTGAAACTCGCGCCGATCACGGGCGGCTCGGTTGTGTGGTGCGGCCGCGATTTGGGGCCGATGCAGGAAAGCGCCGTTCGGGCCCTGCGCAAGGAATTCCAGATCGTGTTTCAGGATCCGCTGGCAAGCCTCGATCCGCGCATGACAATCGGCCAGTCCATTGCCGAACCGCTGAAGACATTGCGCCCCGATCTGCCGCGCAGCGATATCACCGCGCAGGTGCGCGAGATGATGGGCCATGTCGGCCTCGATCCCAATTGGATCAACCGCTATCCGCATGAATTTTCCGGCGGACAGAACCAGCGCGTCGGCATCGCGCGCGCGATGATCGTGCGGCCCAAGCTCGTGATCTGCGACGAGGCCGTCAGCGCGCTCGACGTTTCCATTCAGGCGCAGATCATCGATCTGATCGTGAAGCTGCAAAAAGAATTCGGCATGTCGCTGATTTTCATCAGCCACGATCTTTCCGTGGTGCGGCAGATTTCGCATCGCGTGATGGTGCTGTATCTCGGCCGCGTGGTGGAAATTGCCGACCGCGATGCGATCTACGAAGACCCGCGCCATCCCTATACGCGCGCGCTGATCTCCGCGGTGCCGATTCCCGATCCGGCGCTGGAGCGCAGCCGCAAACGCCTGCGGCTTACGGGCGATCTGCCCTCCCCGCTCGATACGCGCGCGGCGCTCACCTTCCTGAAATCGAAAGTGATCGACGATCCCGATGCCGAACAATACAAACCGCGGCTCATGGAAATCGCGCCCGGCCATTTCGTTGCCGAATACGATGCAATCACTTAATTCTCTCGACCTTGTAGGTTTTGGCGCTGTTGTTGAGCAACATCGAATAGCTGCCGAACAGCGCGCGGCTGATCGTGACTTTGTTGTCCTTTGGATTGCGGTTGAAACGCGCCTCGCCGGAATCGCCCTGCAATTGCCGCCACACCTGACCATTATCCAGAAACACGATGAACTTGCCGAAGGGATTCTTCGCATATTCGGTGAGCGTTGCGGTGATGTTGTCGATTTCCTTCGGCGCCTGCGTATCTTGCGCGGGCGGGGGCGGCAGGCGTTCGCTGCCGAATTGATCCGGCGTGGTTTGCTGCGGGATATTGCTTTCGCCGAAATTGGAAGGCTTCGCGGCGGGTGCTGTCACGACGGGCGCAATCGGCGCGGCGGGTGCTGCGATGGGCATGGACGGCGCGGGCGCATTCACGGAGCGCGCGAGATCGTCGTAACAGGCAAGCCGCGCTTGGGCGTCGCCGATGGCGGCGCATTTGCCGAGCGCGCCGGGCAGATCAGCGGGCGCTGCCTGAACGGAATTTACGCCAAGCAGCAAAACGGCCGTAAGAAGAATGCGTCTCATCGTGTTCCTTTCATCCGTCTCGCGCTTGCCCGCGCCGGTGCTAATCTAGCACCGCGCGAACGGTCTGCATAAGGAAACACTATGTTCCGCTTCAAAGCCTTTGTGCCGTTGATGTTGGCCGTGGCGCTTGCCGCCTGCGGGCGCGCGCCCTATGACCCCAACACGCTCAATCGCGGCAACGGGCTTGAGCCAAAAAGCCTCGACCCGCATTTCATCGACGGCACCTGGGAAGCCAATATTCTGGGCGATCTGCTGATCGGGCTGGCCACCGAAGATGCCGCCGGCAAACCCATTCCCGGTGCGGCGCTGAGCTGGGAAATGTCGCCGGACGGCCTCACCTGGACATTCCACATGCGGCCGCATCTGTGGTCCGACGGCCAGCCCGTGACAGCGGCGGATTTCGTGACCGCGTGGCGCAGGCTGGTCGATCCCAAAACGCCCGCGCCCTACGCCTATAATATGTGGCTCATAAAAAACGCCGAAGCCATCGATAGCGGCAAGATGCCCGTGTCGTCGCTGGGCGTGAAAGCGGTGGACGACCGCACGCTTGTGGTGCAGCTCGAACATCCAGCGGCGTATCTGCCAGAACTGCTGATGCACCAGACGGCCTATCCCATTCCGCGCCATCTTTATCTGAAGATCGGCGATGCGTGGTCGCTGCCGCAAAACTATGTCGATAACGGTCCCTATAATGTGAAGGAATGGATTCCGGGCGATCACGTCACGCTGGTGAAAAACCCCAGATTTTACGACGCCGCGCATGTGCGCATCAACACGGTGGTTTATTATTCGCGCACGGATTCCGAAGCCGCCCTCAAGCAGTTTCGCGCGGGCGAACTCGACATGCAGAATCCCTATCCGGCCGTCGAAATCGACTGGATGCGGAAGAATATTCCCAATGACATCAAAAGCGTGCCCTATCTGGGCATTTCCTATCTGCTGATGAATTTCCAGAATCCCATCATGCGCGACAGACGGTTGCGCGAGGCGCTGAATCTCGCCTTCGACCGCGAAGCCATCGCCTACAAAATCCGGCGCATCGGCGAATTGCCTGCTTACGGCATGTTGCCGCCGGGGGTGGCGAATTATCCGGGCGGGGCCGCACTCGATTTCAAATCCCTGTCCGACGCCGACAGAATCAAAAAAGCGCAGAGCCTTATGGCTCAAATGGGCTATGGCCCCGGCAAACATCTGCAGCTCGATTATCTGACGAGCACAAATCCGGACAGCACGCGCAGCGCATCGGTCGTTCAGCGCATGATGACGAAAATCTATGTCGATATGAAACTCGATGCCGTCGAAGGCCAGATATTGTACCAGCGCCTGCAACAGCGCGATTTCGAAATCGGCGGCGCGGCGTGGATCGCCGATTTCAACGACGCCAGCAATATTCTGGATCTGCTGCGTTCCGACAGCGGCAACAATTACGGCGCCTACAGCAATCCCGCCTATGACGCGCTGCTCAACAAGGCGCAGATGCAGACTGACCTTAAATTGCGCGGGCAATTGATGGCGCAGGCCGAGCAGATGGCGCTGAACGATTACGCATGGATTCCGGGTTATTTTCTGGTCACGCAGGATATCGTGCAGCCCTATGTGAAGAACTGGATTCCCAATATCCGCGGCTTTAATCGCTCGCGCTGGCTGTGGCTGGACGGTAAAAAACCGCCATCTTGACGGCGCGCGCCCGCAAGATCACAAAGAAGTCACGCGACCCCGTAGCTCAGCAGGATAGAGCGGCAGATTCCTAATCTGTAGGCCGGACGTTCGAATCGTCTCGGGGTCGCCACGCTCACAACTTGAAGCTGACTTCTTCCACCAGACGCGGGCGATAATAGCTGCTGAAGCGAATCCAGCGCGGTTTGACGCGGAAATACGTCAGCCCCGGCCATTGCTCATGCGCGCGCAGATCGGGATGCGCGGCAAAGAAAAATTCCTTTATCCTTTCAAGCTCGCCAGCTTTCGGTTCATCGGCAACGCCTTCATATTGCAGCGTGCGTTCGTCGCCCCAGCCGATGACAAACGAAGCGCTGGGATCGCGCCGAAGATTGGCGCATTTGCGCGTGGCTTCGGTGGTTTCGAAAATGATTTCCAGTTCCGGTGTTGCCGCAATTCCCACCAGTGCTGCTTCCGGCGCGCCCTTCGCCGAATTCGTCGCCACAACGGCAAAATTCTGCGCGGCGATGAAGTCGCAAAGCGCCTTCTGCTGCGAACGCGCGGTCTTGGTTTCCGGTGACACGGCCTATGCGATCCGTGCCACCTTCAGCGGCGTGAGACGTTCGATGCGGGAGAAATATTTCCGCGCGTGCGCCACGATCTGCCTGTCCGACTGGCGGTCGGCCTGAAGCACGGCCATCACGCGCTGTGAAATGCGCGGCGCATGCTGGTTGAGATAGGCCCGCAACTGCCATTTCGCGTGGCCCGGACCGACAATGAGAATTTCCGAAAAGCCGGCCAGTGCATCGGTAATTTCGCGCAAATAGGCGCCGTCCTCGGTATGCCGGATCTGTTTGTCCCCGTGCAGATGATGAACCGTTTCCTGTTCCGCGGTTTTTCGGTCGAACGCGAAAATCTTCGCGGCGCGCTCGTCGATCCATGCAACGACGTGGCTTGGGCCGGTCACGCCGCTTTCTCCATGGCGCGGACGGGCACGACGGAAACAATCCGGAATGGCCGTTGCGCGCGATCCTGTTCGGTGACTGAAACATAGCCGCCGGGTTTGATGACGTGTTTGTCGAGCTTGAAAAACGGTTCGTCGCTTTCGCTGCCGCCCGTTTCATAATCGAAGCGCCAACCATGGCCGACATGTCGCAACAACCCGTGCTGCACCGGTTCATCGCCCCAATAGCGCAACACTTTGCAATCCTGCCTGAAGGATTTCCACGCCAGCGCATCGATATGGCCGGCATCGGTCAGCGGCGCGGTGAACACATAGCCGCGGATTGAACTCCCTTGCGGGAACCCTTCCACGCGGCCCAGTTCAAGCCGGATTTTGTATAAGCGCGTCATCGTGGTCTCCGCTTCAATCATCTGGGCTGAACATAAAGCGGCGTTTTTCCGAAAAAAATCCGCATGAGTACCTAGGTAGAACTACGTATGCGCCGCGGATGCGCCGATTGATCGGAATCAATGAAAACCGCGCCCGCGCGGGCGATGCTTCCCGCAACAGGGAGGCTTCAATGACGATCGGATCAGTGGTCTTTATTTGGCTGGTTATAGGCGTGCTGACGGTTTTTGCGGGGACGCTGGCCAGCGTGGATATGTGGTCGCGCCGGCCGCATTGAAGAAGTGCGGCGCATAAGGCTAAGCTTGGGCCGGAGGGTATCCGATGGCTTTGAGAGACAGCGACGCGCTCGATTCCGCGAGAATCGTATTCGCGTTTCACGGCGACGCGCAATCATCGCCGCATAAGGCGCCGAAGCCGCGCTTTCCCGATGACGTCAGTGTGGATGAGGCTTTTGCCATAATTCTGCGGTCCGGCCTTCGACACTTCCTCGCCAATCTCGCCGCGAAGGACAGCGGCAATCCCGAAGCTGTGCATCAGATGCGCGTGGCGTTGCGCCATCTGCGTTCTGCCCTGATGCTGCTGCGCAAGCTTGCGCCTTCCATTGTGCTTGAAAGTTTTCGCGACGACGCGAAATGGCTTGCCTGCGGCCTCAATGACGCGCGCAATTGGGATGTGTTTTTGAGCGAGACATTGCCGCGCATCGAAGCGGATTGTCCGGCGGTGGATTTCGATGCCTTGCGCACGCTTGCAACGCGGCGGCGCGATGGCGCGCAAGCCTCCGCACAGGCCACGCTGGCCGAACGCAGGGCGCGGCACTTTCAGACCACGCTCGATGAATGGATCGATCAGCGCGGCTGGCGGCTCAACGTCTCGAACAGGGATTTGCCGGTGCTGGCAGGCCCCGCATCGGATTTCGCCGCGCGCCGCGTGAAGCGCCAGCATCGCAATGCGCTGGACCATGGCCGTCATTTCAAACGCCTTGCGCCAAAAGAACGCCACAAGCTTCGCCTGCGGCTCAAAAAACTGCGCGACGCGACCGACGCATTCCGGCCGCTGTTCGGCAAGCGCAAAACCGCGCGGCGCTATGCGAAAAAACTCACAATGCTGCAGGATTGTCTTGGCCGCTACAACGACATCGTGACGACGGCGCAATTGATGAAAAGCCTGCCCAAAGATTCCGCCGCCGAGCGCGCGGTGGGTGCGGTGTCGGGCTGGCTCGCCCATGAGCAGGCAAGCCTCGAAAGCAGCGTGCGCAAGGCGTGGCGCGGGTTCCGCAAAAGCAACGCGCCGCGATAGCGGGCCGGCCCCGTTTATACACTTGCTAAACATTTGTGCTATTCCAGCCCCCGCGCCATGAAACGCTTCGTCCTGCTTTTGCTGCTTGCGCTGACCGCGTGCGGAAAAAGCCGCCGATCAGCCCTGGCTCGGCTATGGCGAGGGCGAGGATGCGTTCATCGCCGCGCCCGCGCCGGGTTGGGTGGCGAGCCTCTCCGTCACGCGCGGGCAAGAGGTGAAGCCGGGCGATCTGCTTTTCACGCTGAACGACACGAACGAACAATCCACGCGCGATCAGGCCGCCGCCAATCTCGCCAACCTCAAGGCGCAATTCGTTCAAAATCAGGCCACACTCGCTTATGCAACAAAAGAACTGACGCGGCAGACCAATCTTGTGAACGAACATGCGGGGATTGGGGAAAACCTCGATCTGGCGCGTTCCAATTACGATCAGGCGGTTGCGCGCAATGCCGAAATCGAAGCGCAGCAGCAACAGGCGCAAGCCGCACTTACGGGTGCGGCCTATCAGCTTTCGCAGCGGCGTATTGTTTCGCTGGTGCAGGGCCGCGTGGAGGACATTTATTTCCGCACCGGCGAATATGTGCCGCAATCCACGCCGGTGCTTTCCGTGTTGCCGCCGCAGAATGTGTTCGTGCGGTTCTTCGTGCCGGAATCGCAATTCGGCCGCGTGAAGATCGGCCAGCGCGTGCGCATTTCCTGCGACGGTTGCGCGGCGAATATCACCGCCACCATCACCTTCATCGCGCAACAGGAAGAATTCACGCCGCCTGTTATTTTCAGCATCGGCAATCGCGAGAAACTCGTGTTCAAGCTTGAGGCGCGCGCGCCCGGCGGACTGAAAATCAATCCCGGCCAACCCGTGGATGTGCGGCCGTTGTGAGCAACGCGCCGGCCTCCCTCGCCGATGTCAACCATTACGCCATCAATGTGCATGGGCTGGTGAAGCGTTTCGGAAAAAAGACGGCGGTGGATGGCGTCGATATTGCCGTGCCCGCGGGCGAAGTGTGGGGCTTTCTCGGCCCCAACGGGTCAGGCAAAACAACGACGATCCGCATGTTGTGCGGCTTGTTGCGCGCCGATGCGGGCGAAGGCACATGCCTTGGCTTCGATTTCCGTACGCAATCCGAAGCGATCAAACGGCAGGTCGGTTACATGACCCAGAAATTCAGTTTCTGGGAAGATTTGTCGATCCGCGAAAATCTGGATTTCGTGGCGCATGTTTATGGCCTGCCCGACCGCAAGCGCAAGGTTGATGAAACGCTTGCGCGGCTTGGGCTGACCCATCGGCAGGGACAGTTGGCGGGTGCGTTGTCCGGCGGCTGGAAACAGCGGCTGGCGCTTGCCGCCTGCCTGCTGCATGAACCGAAACTGCTTTTGCTCGATGAGCCGACGGCGGGCGTCGATCCCAAAGCGCGGCGCGATTTCTGGGATGAGATTCATGCGCTGAGCGGCAAAGGCATCACCGTGCTTGTCAGCACGCATTACATGGATGAAGCCGAACGCTGCGACCGCATCGTCTATATCCTCAACGGCAAGATCATCGCGCGCGGCACGGTGGCGGATGTTATCGCGGCGTCCGGCCTCGTCACCTTTGTTGTGGAAGGCGACGGCGCGCGCAAACTGGCGTCGGCGCTGAACGGCGCACCGGGCGTGGAGCATGCGGCGTTCTTCGGCGCGGCCTTGCATGTGAGCGGACGCGAGCGTGCCTCGCTTGAAACGGCCCTTGCGCCCTATCGCAGCCAGCCCGGTCTTTCGGTTCACGAAGCGCCGCCCACGCTGGAAGATGTGTTCATTCACCTGCAGGGGCAGGCGCGATGATCGGGCAGATGTTTGCGATGATCCGCCATTTCTCCGCCTCGCGCACCGCCGCGATGCTGGTGAAGGAATTCATCCAGATGCGGCGCGATCCGCTGACACTGGCGATGATCGTGGGCATTCCGATCATGCAATTGTTCCTGTTCGGATATGCCATCAATCTCAACCCGAAAAACCTGCCGACCGCCATTTCGGTGGAAGACCCCGGCGTGTTCGCGCGCTCCATCGTGGCGGGCTTAAGAAATTCGGACTATTTCAGCATCATCGAAGCGACGAATTCGCCCGCCGAGGCGCGGCGTCTGCTGAACGAGGGCAAGGTCGCGTTCGTCGTGGAAATTCCCGTGGATTTCACGCGCAATCTGGTGCGCGGCGAGGATCCGCAATTGCTTGTGGAGGCGGACGCGACCGATCCCGCCGCCAGTTCTTATGCGCTGGCCGCCATCGACCAGCTCGTCACCAGCGCGCTGAAAGACGATCTCAAAGGCCCGCTTGCCGCGCGCGCGGCGCCCACGCCCGATTTCGAAGTCGTCGTGCACCGGCTCTACAATCCCGAAGCCATAACGCAATACAATGTCGTGCCGGGGCTTGTCGGCGTCATCCTCACCATGACGATGGTGCTGATCACATCCATGGCGGTGACGCGCGAACGCGAGCGCGGCACGTTTGAAAATCTGCTTGCGATGCCCGCAACGCCGCTGGAAGTGATGCTGGGCAAAATCGCGCCCTATGTTGTGGTGGGCTACATTCAGGTGACGCTTGTTCTGCTCGCCGCGCGATTTGTGTTCGATGTGCCGATGCTGGGGTCGATGACGATTCTGTCGGCGGCGCTTGTGATATTCATCATCGCCAATCTTTCCCTCGGCTACACGTTTTCCACTATCGCCCAGAACCAGCTTCAGGCGATGCAGATGACGTTTTTCTTTTTCCTGCCTTCGATCATGCTTTCAGGCTTCATGTTTCCGTTCGACGGCATGCCGGGCTGGGCGCAAGCCATCGGCCAAATCCTGCCGCTGACCCATTTCCTGCGCATCGTCCGGGGCATCATGCTGAAAGACAATTCGCTTTCGGAAATATGGCCCAATCTGTGGCCGCTGATTCTTTTCATGTTCGCGGCGGCGTCCGTGGCGCTTGCCCGTTTCCGCCGCACGCTCGATTAAGGGGGAATGGAACTCTCACCGAGCACCCGCGTTTAACTCAAAACGCTTCGGGAGGATGACATGCGCTCACTCTTGCTTTGGCTGATCGGAATTCCCATTCCCATCATCATTATCATCTGGCTTTTTACCGGCCACGCATAGGCGAGACTAAAGCGGCCGCCAAGCGACCAGTGCGCCGTCCGTACGCACCGCACCCACGTTGAATACGTTTGCCAGCGTCGTATCGTTCAACGC
>DATCEI010000228.1:0-3878 GCA_036510185.1 Rhizomicrobium sp.
AGCGTGAACGCGAACAGCAGCATCGCGCCATGCCGCGTGTGAAATCCGAACAATAGCGCCAACCCGCCCAGCACCATCACGGCCAGCGCCAGCACCAGCACAAGCCCCGCAACCGGAATGCGCTTCTCGTCCATCGTGGCCAGCATGTCGTGCCAGCCGGAAAGCGAGAACCACGCTTCGCTCAAGAAATACCAGGCCAGCACAAGCCGGCCCAGAAACGGCGCGATCAATTCGGAAAACGACATGGCAAGCCCCCGATTCAGACAGGAATCAGGGTCGGGATATTATCATCCCTGCGCGTGAATCGGATAATGGCTCAGCCCTGCCTGTAGGCGTGCTTGCGCAGGTGGCGCACCAGCGCCATTTCGTCGATGCGCGATTGCGAGCGGCGGGCTTCGGTTTCGGCCACGCGCTTGACCTGCATTTCGTTCGCCAATTCGAGGCTTTTCAGATCCTGATAGGCCGCCGCCAGATCGTCCTGACAGCCGACGCGCTCGCGTTCAATTTCCTTCAAGGACGCGCGCAAATTTTCGCGGCGCACGTCGATGGAGCGCAGGAAGGACGGAAACGCCAGCCGCCCGATATCGGAATCGTTGGCCCGCTGACGTTCGCGCGCGATGGAATCTTCCAGATCGGCCAGTTTCTTTTCCAGATCGGCCTTCATCAGGTCGAGCGTGGCCATGCGCCGTTTCAGCTCTTCCACGCGGAAGCGCTTTACGCGCAACAATGTGTCGGCCCTTTTCATGACCTACTCCCCATCTGCCCGCTCACGATGCGATCAAGCGCGGCATACCCGTCACCCAGTCTCGACCTTTCTTCTTTTCTCTGCGTGAGAAAGGCTTCGAGCTGGGGATGCAATTTGATGGCCACGTCCACTTCGGCATTTGCGCCGATTTTGTACGCGCCGAGGCGAATAAGTTCCGCCATGTCGTCGTAAGTGGCGAGCGGCCCACGCGCGCGGGCAACGACGGCCTGTTCGTCTTCGCTGTTGCAGCCGGGCATGGCGCGCGAAATGGATTTGAGCACGTTGATGGCGGGATACCGCCCGCGTTCCGCAATGGCGCGGTCCAGAACGATGTGGCCGTCCAGGATACCGCGCACGGCATCGGCCACCGGCTCATTGTGATCGTCGCCTTCGACCAGCACCGTGAACAGGCCCGTGATGCTGCCGCGTTCGCCGACACGGCCCGGCCCGGCGCGTTCCAGCAAACGGGGAAGTTCCGCAAACACGGTCGGCGTGTAGCCTTTGGTGGCGGGCGGTTCGCCGGCGGAAAGGCCGATCTCGCGCTGCGCCATGGCAAAGCGCGTCACGCTATCCATCAGCAGCAGCACATGCAGGCCCTGATCGCGCATCTGTTCGGCAACCGCCATCGCGACATAGGCTGCCTGACGGCGCACCAACGCCGGTTCGTCCGACGTCGCGGCGACCACGACGCTGCGCTTCAAACCTTCTTCGCCGAGATCGTCCTCGATAAATTCCTTCAACTCGCGGCCGCGTTCGCCGACCAGACCGATTACGATGGCGTCGGCTTCCGTGTTGCGGGCCAGCATGGCGAGCAGCGTCGATTTGCCGACGCCGGAGCCTGCGAAAATGCCCATGCGCTGGCCCTTGCAGCAGGTCGCGAACGCATTCAGCGCACGCACGCCAAGGTCCAGCTTGCCGCCCAGCCGCGCGCGCGAATGCGCCGACGGCGGATTGGCGCGCACCGGATAGGCTTCCATTCCCTGCGGCAGCGGGCCTTTGCCGTCCGTCGGATGGCCGAATGCGTCGATGACGCGGCCAAGCCACGCCTTGCACGGAAAAATCACGGAGGGGCGATCATCGAATTCCGCGCGCGCGCCCAGTGTCACGCCATCCAGCGAACCCAGCGGCATCGCTTGCGCGCGGCCATCCTGAAAACCCACGACCTCGCAGGGAATCTGTTTTCCGTGCGCGCCGGTGATGCGAACCTGTCCGCCAAGGCTGATCGCGCCCGCGGCCCCCGTCACTTCGACAAGCAAACCCTCAAGCCGCGCCACGCGCCCGAAGCGGCGAAAACGCGGAATTGCCTCTATTTCCTTGAGAAGCGCGTGCATCGGCATCCCTGAAAGGGGCTCTGGTCCCGGCCCCCGCGAATACATCTTGAACGGAAGGATTTAAGTCGCGGTAAACTTAACAAATCGAATCAAGGGGATGGGGCGGTGAGTCCTAATGTCCATTAGGGGGTCTTCGCGAGCCATGAAGCCTTGCCAGCGATAGAAAGCTGATGTTAACCAATTAGCCTTACCGTCGGGCAATCGGTTAACTACGCGAGTGCCGCGCGAAAAGGGGTTCGTGAAATGCGTGTGCTTCTGATCGAAGACGACAGCGCCATGGCGCGCAGCATCGAACTGATGCTGAGGAGCGAAGGCTTCAACGTCTATACGACGGATCTGGGCGAGGAAGGCATCGACCTCGGCAAGCTCTATGATTACGACATTGTCGTTCTCGACCTGCAATTGCCGGATATGAGCGGCTTCGAAGTGCTGAAATCCCTGCGTTTGGCCAAGGTCCAGACGCCGGTGATGATCCTTTCAGGCAACGCCATCGTGGAAGCCAAGGTCAAGGCGCTGGGCTTCGGCGCCGACGACTACATGACCAAGCCGTTCCACAAGGACGAGCTGATTGCCCGCATTCAGGCGGTTGTGCGCCGCTCCAAGGGCCATTCGCAGTCGGTCATCACGACGGGCAAGCTGACGGTCAATCTCGACGCCAAGACGGTCGAGGTCGATACCAGCCGCGTTCACCTGACCGGCAAGGAATATCAGATGCTGGAGCTGCTTTCGCTCCGCAAGGGCACCACGCTGACCAAGGAGATGTTCCTCAATCATCTCTATGGCGGCATGGACGAGCCGGAACTGAAAATTATCGACGTCTTCATTTGCAAACTTCGCAAGAAACTTGCGGCGGCGACGGCGGGCGACAATTACATCGAGACCGTCTGGGGCCGCGGCTATGTGCTGCGCGATCCTGAAGTGGAACAGGCGGCGTAGCGCCGCTTTCCCGCGATGAGCCTCCTGGGAGTCGGACTATTTCAGGTCTGCGTCCCCGCTTATCTGATCCTGCAAGCCTTTATGATCTACCGCTACACGCATGGCTGGCGCATCGCGGCCATGGTGCCGCTGTTTTTTGCCGTGCCGATGCTGCTCTTTGTTCTTTACGCGTTTGGGACGGGTTCCAGCATCTGGCCGATGACGCTTATTTTGTTCACGCCGGTCGGCCTCGCCTATCTGGCGATCATGTTCGCGGTTCACCGTTTCGGTTGAACCCTATATAGAACCGGCATGGACGTCCTCCACACCCTTGAAAGCGACGCGGAGTCCTTTGCCCTCTCCGATGACCGCAAGCGCGAGGCGCTGGCGGCGCTGGAAAGCGGCAAGGTGCTTTATTTCCCGAAGCTCGCTTTCGAGCTGAACGAAAACGAGAAGTCGCTGCTGTCCCCTGCCCTGTCGGACGGCAAGGCGAAGAACATCAGCCTCGATCCCGACGGGCGCATCCAGCACACCGCCGCGCAAGGCCCGCAGCGCGACATGCTGATCGCGATGATGGAGCGGTTTGCCCAAAGCGCCACCGCACTCGTGAACGATCTGTTCCCGCGCTACACCACCTCGCTGGAGCGCGCGCGCACGAGCTTTCGCCCCGCGGAGATCGAAGGCCGCTCCTATTCCAAAATCAATGACGACACGCGGCTGCATGTGGATGCCTTCCCGACGCGCCCCATGCGAGGACGGCGGATTTTGCGGCTGTTTTCCAACGTCAATCCGAACGGCGCGGCGCGCGTCTGGCATGTCGGCGAACCGTTCGCGGATATGGCGAAAAAACTTTTGCCCTATGTCGATCAGCATGTGCCGATCAAATC
>DATCEI010000229.1:0-18570 GCA_036510185.1 Rhizomicrobium sp.
ATTGCATCGTAGATACCCGGATTCGGGCATATGGCACGACTCTGATCCGATGCAAGAATACGCACCGATCACAAGGAGTTAGCAATGGCAGTTGCTGCGGGAGACGGCCTCGAAAAGCTCGAGGATATGATCGTTCGCACCGCCGAAACGACGGCAGCGAACATCCGCGCGGCAAAGGCCGCAATCGGCACTGTCATATTCGGCCAGGACAAGATTGTCGAACAGGCGCTGATTACGATTCTGTCCGGTGGTCACGCCCTGCTGATCGGCGTGCCGGGCCTTGCCAAGACGCGGCTGGTGGAGGCGCTGGGCGTTGTGCTCGGCCTCGACTGGAAGCGCATCCAGTTCACGCCGGACCTCATGCCCGGCGACATTACGGGTTCCGAAGTGCTGGAGGATGCGAACGGGCGGCGCAGCTTCCGCTTCATCAAAGGGCCGGTGTTTGCCCAATTGCTGATGGCCGACGAAATCAACCGTGCCAGCCCGCGCACACAAAGCGCGCTGCTTCAAGCGATGCAGGAGCGCCATGTGACGGTGGCCGGCGTGCGCAACGATCTGCCCGCGCCATTCCACGTAATCGCCACGCAAAATCCGCTGGAACAGGAAGGCACCTATCCGCTGCCCGAGGCGCAGCTCGACCGTTTCCTGCTGCAGATCGATGTCGGCTATCCGGATGCGGAGTCCGAGCGGCGCATGTTGCTTGCCACCACGTTCGGCGACGAAGCCACGGCGGAACGCGTGTGCACGCCGGACGATCTCATCGAGGCGCAACGCATCGTGCGGCGCATTCCGGTGGGCGAGAAAGTGGTGGACGCGATTCTCTCCATCGTGCGCGCGGCACGTCCGGGCGAAGGCGGCGCGGGCGATTTGCGCGATTTCATCTCCTGGGGACCGGGGCCACGCGCGAGCCAGGCCTTCATGCTGGCGGTGCGGGCGCGCGCGCTGCTCGACGGGCGATTCGCGCCCAGCGTGGAAGACGTGATCGCACTGGCCCCGCCGATCCTGCGTCATCGCATGGCGCTGAACTTCGCCGCCCGCGCGGAAGGCACGACGATCGCGGATGTGATCGACAGATTATGCCGGAGCCATCTCTGAACCACCGCCTTCGCGAGGAGGCCGAGCGGATTTCGGCAGGCTTGCCGCCACTGCTGGCGGCGGCGGAGCGGCTGGCGTCCACCGTGCATCTGGGCGTGCATGGACGGCGCAAGGCCGGCATGGGCGAAACCTTCTGGCAATTCCGCCGCTATCGGGCCGAAGACCCGGCGCAGGCCGTGGACTGGCGGCAATCGGCGAAATCGCAGCATCTGTTCGTGCGCGAGCGCGAATGGGAAGCAGCAGAGGCCGTGTGGTTCTGGCGCGACGGTTCGGCAGGCATGCGATTTTCCTCATCGAAAGATGTCGAGAGCAAGATCGACCGCGCGAGCTTGCTGGCGCTGGCGTTGGCATCGCTGCTGGTGCGCGGCGGCGAACGCATCGCGCTGTTGGGCGAAGGCCGCACGCCATCGAGTGGACGCGCCGCTTTGAGCCGCGTCGCATATGCGCTGGGCGAAACGGAAAGCACGCTTCCGCCCGCGCAACCCATGACCCGGCATCCGCAATTTGTGTGGCTGTCCGATTTTCTGTCGCCGCTCGACGCACTCGAAGCCGCGATGCGCAAGCTCTCGCGCGAAGGCGTGCGTGGGCATCTGGTACAGATCATCGATCCGGCCGAAGAGGATTTCCCCTTCGCGGGCCGCACGCGATTTGAAATGGGCCGCGAACACGAAACGCTGGGCCGCGCCGAAACCATCGCGCCCGCCTATCGCGCGCGGTTCAAAGCGCATAGCGAAAGCGTGGCGGCACTTGCGCGGCGTTTGGGCTGGAGCATGATGGTGCATCGCACCGATCAGCGGCCTGAGCTTGCGCTGGTGGCACTATACGCCGATCTGGCGGCTCCGCGATGAGCGCGTTGGCGAATCTCACTTTCGGCGCGCCGTGGATTCTGCTGGGGCTGATTGCCCTGCCCGCGATCTGGCTTCTGCTGCGCGTGACGCCGCCTTCGCCAAAGCGCGTTGTGTTTCCACCACTGCGATTGCTGCTCGGCCTGCCGAACACGGAAGAAACGCCCGCGCACATGCCGCTATGGCTGCTGATCCTGCGCCTCATCGCGGCGGCACTTATTATACTGGCGCTGGCCGAACCCATTATCGGTGAAACCATGAAACCGGCGGCGGGCGGCCCGCTGGTGTTGTTCATCGACAATGGGTGGGCTTCGGCGCATGCGTGGAAGCAGCGCGAAGACATGATCGCGGAAGAATTGCGTATCGCCGCGCGCGATGACCGTGGCGTAGCGTTGGTCGCGACGGCGGATGCCAACACGAATGTGATGCTGCTCGATGCGGGTAAAGCCGCGCGGCTGGCGCATGAGATCGCGCCGCAACCGTGGGACGCCAATCGCGCGCGCGCGGTGACAGCACTCGCCAAAGCGAAATTCTCCGCGACCCCGGAAATTCTGTGGCTCAGCGACAGCCTCGATCACAATGACGCAAGCGACACGCAAACGCGCCTTACGAAGATCGGGCATCTGCGCATCATCTCCGATGCGCCGGGCGCAGAAGCACTCGCATTGCTGCCGCCGGAGAATGGCGCAAACGGCTTCACGCTGAAAATCCGCCGCGCCTCGATTGCAACCGCGCGCAGCGGTCAGGTCGAGGCCATCGGCGCGCATGGCGAAATCCTCGCCACCGCGCCTTACGCCTTCACGCATGCCGAAATGGATGCGCCCGCGAAAATTGCGCTGCCGCTGGAAATCCGCAACCGCACCGCGCGGCTGGTGATCGCGAACGAGAATTCCGCAGGCGCAACCCAATTGCTGGATGAAGGCAATCGCAGGCGCTCTGTCGGCCTCGTCTCCTCCGGCAACACGGAAAACGAACAGCCGCTGCTATCCGATCTTTTCTATCTCGACCGTGCGCTGGCACCCTATGCGGACCTTCACAAAGGCACCATCGGCGACGTGCTTTCGCAGAACGTGTCCGTGCTGGTGCTGGCCGATATCGGCAAAATCGCGGGCGAAGATCACGACCGCGTGGCGAAATTCGTGGGCGATGGCGGCGTGCTGGTGCGTTTCGCGGGCGCGCGCATGGCGCAGGCGGCCGACGATCTCGTGCCCGTGCGCCTGCGCGAAGGCGGGCGTTATCTCGGCGGCGCGATGGAATGGGCCTCGCCGCAACATCTGGCCGCGTTTCCCGATGGCACGCCGTTTCAGGATCTTGCCGTGCCGGGCGAAGTCACCGTGTCACGGCAAATCCTCGCCGAACCATCCGTCGAATTGTCGGATCGCATCTGGGCACGGCTGGCGGACGGCACGCCGCTTGTCACCGCCGAACATCGCGGGCGCGGCTGGATCGTGCTGTTTCATGTGACGGCGAGCCCCGCATGGTCTTCGTTGCCGCTGTCGGGACTGTATGTGGAAATGTTGCGCCGCGTGCTGCAACTCTCCAACGGCGCGCAGACGGCACAGGCGAACACCAATACGACGCTGGCACCACTGGAAACGCTGGACGGTTTCGGCCATTTGCGCAAACCGCTTGCCGATGCGCTGCCATTGCGCCGCGCGGAGTTCGCGAAAACCATTCCCTCGCCGTCGCATCCGCCCGGTTATTATGGCGTTGAAGGGGCAGAGACCGCGCTGAACATCGCGCGCACGGATACCGATCTCACGCCTCTGCAGCTTTCGCATGTGGAGCGCTACGCCACATCATCCGCTTTCGCGCTCGCATCGCCTTTGCTGGTGCTGGCAATGCTGTTGCTGCTGGCGGATACTATCATCTCACTCGATCTGCGCGGACATCTGGCGGCTCCCCGCCGTGTCTTCTCGCGCCTCGCGCCTGTCTTGATAATTCTCCTGTATCCCCACCACGCGCGCGCCGACGATTCCTTCGACATGAAATCCGCGCTCGACACGCGGCTCGCCTATGTCATCACCGGCGTGAACGACGTGGACGCCATGAGCCATGCGGGGCTTGTGGGCCTCGACGTCATCCTCACGCAACGCACGACTTACGAGCCGCAAGAGCCGATGGGCGTCGATCTCGACCGCGACGATCTCAGCTTCTTTCCGCTGCTCTATTGGCCGATGGATCCGCGCGAGAAAGACCTTTCGCCAAAAGCCATCGCGAAACTCGGCGACTACATGCGCAATGGCGGCACGATTGTGTTCGACACGCGCGATCTGACGCTGGGCGCCACGACAGGCGCGCAATCGCCGGGCGCGCAAACGCTGCGCCGCCTGACCGCGAAGCTCGATCTGCCGCCGCTGGAAATCATTCCCGCCGATCATGTGCTGACCAAAGCGTATTATCTGCTGCAGGATTTTCCGGGCCGCTGGGATGGCGGCAAGGTTTGGGTGGAGGCGTTGCCGCCGCCCGATCCCGAAAACGGCCCTGCGCCCGCGCGCGGCGGCGATGGCGTTTCGCCCGTCGTGATCGGCGGCAATGATTGGGCCGCGGCCTGGGCCGTGGACAATCAGGGCCGCCCGCTTGTGGCCGTGGTGCCGGGCGGTGAGCGCCAGCGCGAAATGGCCTACCGCTTTGGTGTGAATCTTGTCATGTACTCGCTGACCGGCAATTACAAAACCGATCAGGTGCATGCGCCCGCTCTGCTGCAACGGCTGGGCAAATGAGCTACGCCATCGATTTCGCCCCGCATGTGCCGGACGCGCTGTTATGGGGCTTAAGCGCGGCGGCGTTGTTCATCGTGTTGTATTCTTTCGTCGTTCGTGCGCGCGGCGCATGGGCGCGGGCGCTGGTGTTTGCGGTGGCGTTGCTGGTGCTTGCCAATCCTTTGATCGTGCATGAGACGCGCGAGCCTTTGTCGGATGTCGTGGCGCTCATTGCCGATCATTCGCAGAGCATGGCCAATCGCCGCGACGAGGAAGATCGCGCGATTGCGGAAATCAAAAGAAAACTCGCGGGCGAGAAAAACCTGCTCCTGCGCGAAGCGGAAATCCCTGCCCGCAATGACGGCGAGGATAGCGGCACGCAAGCGTTTGCGGCGCTGAACGAAGCACTGGCCGATGTGCCCGCCTCGCGCGTGGCGGGGGCAATTCTCGTCACCGATGGCGAAGTGCATGACGCGCCCGCCAGCGGCAAGCCCGCCATGGGCGCGCCGCTGCATGCGCTGATCGTGGGCCAGCATAATGAGCGCGACCGCAAGCTCACCATCGTCAGCGCCGCGCGCTATGCCATTGTCGGCCAGAACGCCGCCATCACATTGCGCGTGGACGATTTCGGGGCAGTCGCCGGCAATCTCGTCGATGTGGATGTCCGCATCGACGGCAAGGACATGGGCACGCGCACGCTGACGACCGGGCGCAATCACACGCTGCAGGTGCCTGTCGCGCATGGCGGCGAGAATGTTGTGGAACTGGGCGCCGCCCCCGGTCCCGCCGAGTTGACGCTGGAGAACAATCGCGCGGTCGTTGCCGTGAGCGGCGTGCGCGACCGATTGCGCGTGCTGCTCGTTTCCGGCGAGCCGCATGCGGGCGAGCGCGTCTGGCGCAATCTGCTGAAGGCCGATCCATCCGTCGATCTCATTCATTTCACGATCCTGCGGCCGCCGGAAAAACAGGACGTGACGCCCATCGATGAGCTTTCTCTCATAGCCTTTCCCACGCGCCAATTGTTCTCGGAGAAGCTCGGACAATTCGATCTTGTCATCTTCGACCGCTATCGTGAGCGCGGAATCCTGCCGCTCGCCTATTTCGACAACATCGCGAATTATGTCGAACAGGGCGGCGCGCTGCTGGTGTCTTCCGGCCCGGAATTCGCCGAGGACATGAGCATCTATCGCACGCCGCTGGCCGCCGTTCTGCCCGCGCAGCCCACGGGCGAGATCGTGTCGCAACCGTTCAGGCCCATCGTCACGGCAGCGGGGCTGGCGCATCCCGTGACGGGCAATCTGCCGGGCGCGAATGTCGGCAACACGCCGCCCACATGGGGCCGCTGGTTTCGCGTTATCGGCGCGAAAACCGTGTCCGGCGAAACATTGATGAGCGGGCCGGGCGACAGGCCGCTGCTTGTACTCGACCGCATCGGCAAGGGGCGCGTCGCCGAATTGCTGTCCGATCAAACATGGCTGTGGGCGCGCGGCTATGAAGGTGGCGGCCCGCAGGCCGAATTGCTGCGGCGGCTGGCGCATTGGCTGATGAAGGAGCCGGAGCTTGAAGAGGAGCGTCTGTCTGCCTCGATTGCGAATGGGAGAATTCTCATAGAGCGCCGCACGATGGCCGATAGCGCAAAGCCCGTGAGCCTCACCATGCCGTCCGGTATTCATTCGACAGTGACGCTGGCAAAAGCCGAGCCGGGATTGTGGCGCGCGAGCGCGGATGCGAGCGAGTTGGGATTGTATCGCCTGACCGATGGCGCGCTGAGTGCGGTGGCAGCCGCCGGCCCGCTCAATCCGAAAGAAGTCGCCGATATGCGCGCGACGGATTCCATTTTGCGCGCGCCCGCGCAGGCGACCGGCGGTTCGGTGCATTGGCTTGCCGATGGCGGCGTGCCCGATATACGCCGCGTCGGCGCACATGCGCGCGCCTTCGGGCAGGACTGGATCGGTTTGCGCGCCAATCATGCCTATCGCGTTACGGCGGTGGAGCAGGAAACACTTCTGCCCGCGTGGCTATCGCTGCTTCTGTTCGCGGGCACGCTTGTGCTGGCGTGGCGAGTTGAGAGCAGGTGAAGTTGTTTGCGGTGATTCATTGAACCCTCAGTGTCACGGCCCACCTAGTGTGGGCCGCCCAGGTGAAGTTTGCGCTCCTCCGCGAAAAATAAGCTGAGATATTTCTTTAATAGCATATCGGCATCACCCGGGTGGCCCGCACTCCGGCGGGCCATGACAAGTGAGGGCATGAGCGCTCGCCGGGACGAAATTTATGAGTTTGTGTTCATCTGTGAAAATTGAACCGGCGGAATGCGCACCAGCCGACCTTGCAATGTCAGAACCCGAAAAATCTGCAACGGCAGCAGCCGCGCATCGAGATAATCGTGCAGCAATTTCTGCTTGCGCGTGCGGTTCTTCTTGATGCCCTTGCGCCAGATATAGATGTCGCTTTCCTCGCTTTCGGCGGGCTGGGCGACGAGCGCGGGCAAAAGCTGATAGGGCCGCAATTTCCTGAACAGCGGCGATGTGTTGGGATTGAACAGAAGGTGGTCGATGGGCACGGGCAATTGCGCGCTCACCGCCATCACCTCTTCGGCGGCGCGGCGCGAGATGATGTAACCCGCCGTGCCCATATGTTTGGCGTAAAGCGGTGCGATCTCGAAACCCGGCGCCACTTTCTGCCCGCGCCCCAGCAACATTTGCGGCGAGGACGACCAGTAACGCTCCAGCTTCACGATGGCGACGTCAGGCGGAATCCAGTCATCGCTTTTGAGCAGCGCGCTGCGTTCGATGTCGAGCAGCGCGTCGTCCTCGAACACGAGCGCGTGCGCATCGCCGGTCTTTAGAAATGTTTCGAACAATCGAATATGGCTCAAGGAACAGCATTTGTCGCCTTTTGAGAGTTCGCCGTAAGCGAAGGTGCGCAGGAAATGACTGTCGATATCGCTGTCGGGCGTGGATTGCGCATCCACGGCATCGATGCGTTCGTAAGTGATACCCACCGCGTCCAACTGTGCCGCAACCGCGCGCATGCGGTCGGGCCGCCGCGCGAGATTGACGACATAGGCTCTCATGCCAGTGCCGCGCCGTCGGCGCAGACGGGATGATCGATGCGGGCGCGGCGTACATCGCCTTTCAACAAATCCAGCGTGCCATCGGCGAGCGCCAGCCCCAGAACGCGCGCATTATCCACCGGCCCCGGAAAACGCACGCTTCCCATCGGCAGCGGCACGAAGCCCACGCGCGCATAATAGGGCGGATCGCCGACAAGGATGATCGCGCGATGGCCAGCCGCGCGCGCCGCTTCGATGCCCCGGTTCATCAGCGCGACCCCGATGCCCTGCCCGCGCTGGCCGGGTTGCACGGCGAGCGGCCCCAGCAGCAACGCCTTCGCCTCGCCCACCGCAATCGGCCAGAAACGGATCGAGCCGCGCAGCACCCCGCCTTCGACGGCGACGAAGCTCAAACCCGCCTCGCACGCCACGCCGTCGCGCAGGCGATAGGCCGACTTCGCGAACCGCCCCGGCCCGAAGGACGCCATGTTCAGCGCCTCCACAGCCTCGGCATCGCCCGCCCGTTCGGACTGGATGTCCCAGCCTGTCTGGCTTGCTTCGCTCACCAACCCCTCGCTACTCTTGCCGAAATTCCGGCGGAGGTAAGCGATGGGCGTGCTCGAAGGCAAGGTCGTTCTCGTCACGGGCGGGGCAAACGGCATCGGCAAGGAGTGCGCATTGCTGGCCGCGAGGGAGGGTGCCTCGGTCATTGTCAATGATCTGGGCGGTGGTGTTGGCGGCGGCGATGAAGGCTCCGCAGGCCCCGCCGAGCAGGTGGCGCAGGAAATTCGCGCGGCCGGCGGCAAGGCGGCCTCCAATTCCGACAGCGTGACCAGCCGCGACGGCGTGGCACGCATGATCGAGCAGGCGATGGATTCCTTCAAAGGTCTGCACGCGATCATCAATCCGGCGGGCATTTTGCGCGACACCATGTTCCACAAGATGACCGACAAGGACTGGGATCAGGTCATCGAGGTGCATCTGCAGGGCGCCTACAATGTCTGCAAGGCGGCGGTGAACCATTTCCGCGAACAGGGCGAAGGCTCGTTCGTGCTGTTCACGTCCACGTCGGGCCTTATCGGCAATATCGGACAGGCCAATTATGCGGCGGCAAAGATGGGTGTTGTCGGGCTGTCGCGCATTATCGCGATGGAGGGCGCGCAGAAGAATGTGCGCTCCAACACCATCGCGCCGTTTGCGTGGACGCGCATGATCGCGACGATCCCCGTGAAGGACGAAGCGGGTGCGAAGCGCGTGGAGCGCATCAAGAACACGATGCGCGCCGATCAGGTGGCGCAACTGGCCGTGGCGCTGGCCTCGCCCATCACCAAGGACGTGAATGGACAAATCTTCGCCGCGCGCGGCAACGAGATTTTCCTCATGAGCCAGCCGCGCCCCATTCGCGGCATCGGCAAAATCGAAGGCTGGACGCCGGAGACCATCGCCAATCACTGCATGCCCGCGATGAAATCGAGTTTCGTCGATCTCGCGCCGACCTTGGGCACGTTTGGCTGGGATCCGATTTAACTCAACTGTCATCCCCGGCGAGCGCTGCGAATGCAGCGCGAGGGAAGGGGACCCAGGTCGCGAAATTAGTTCGGTGCTGATGATCGGGCAGTTGTTCGAGACTTCACTTCGTCTCATTGCCATTATCACCACCTGGGTCCCCTTCCCTCGCACTCGCGTGAAACGCTCGCGCTCGCCGGGGATGACAATTGGTGATTACCAATACGGACTGATCGGCACCTGGCCCGTGAGTTCGGCGAGGCGTCTGCGGGCGCCGGGGGCGATGTCGGGCGGCGGATCGGCGGGATCGGCCCACGTGATCTTGCGGATTTCCAGATTGGGCTGGAAGGCGATCTCGACATCCTTCAGGCGGTAGAGCGCGACCACATTGGTGGCGAGGCCCACTTTGCGCGTGTAAAGCCCGAACATCTCGAACGAGGAATACCGCGCCAGCCCCACTTCCTCGTTCAGCTCGCGGATCACGGCGACATCGGCAGGCTCCCCGCCCCGCACGCCGCCACCGGGCAGAAACCAGCCCCGCGCATAGGAATGGTGCACCAGCAGCACGCGGCCCTGTTTGTCCGTCGCGATGGCGTGGGCGCCGAAGGCCACGGGCGTGATGAAGGCGCGGCCGGTCAGCCCCAGCCCCAATATGAAGCGGCGGAAATAAAACCGGAGGACGCTCATTCGTTTCATTACAACCCGCAAGCGTAAGAATTCCGTAACCCTATACTACCTATGGTAACCACGAAATTAGCGATTGGCGGCTTTGTGCCGCTCCTCGCCCGTGCGCGCATTGGGCGCGCAAGAGGTGTCGATGTCCGGGGCGACGTTCGATTATCTGAAAGCCCTCATTGTCGAGGACAATGCGCATATGCGCACGCTGCTGCGCTCGCTGATCAACGCGCTGGGCGTCAAAACGATCTACGAGGCGGCCGACGGCGAGGCGGCTTATAACGAGCTGCGCGAGCGCCGGCCCGATTTCGTACTCACCGATCTTTCGATGAAGCCGGTGGACGGGCTGGAATTCACGCGCAAGGTGCGCAACGCCGCCGACAGCCCGAACCCTTATGTGCCTATCGTCATGGTGACGGGCCATACCGAGCGCCACCGCGTCGAAGCCGCGCGGGATGCGGGCGTAACGGAAATCCTCGCCAAGCCGATCACGGCGCAGAACCTGTTCACGCGCATTGCCGAAATCATCGAACGGCCGCGCGCTTTCGTGCGCTGCGCCAGCTATTTCGGGCCCGACCGACGCCGCCGCCGGTTGGACGATTACACCGGCCCCTGGCGGCGCCAAGAAGACACCAACGACGAGGTTGCGATACGCTGATGAGCACATTTGGAAAAAGACGCGTGGTGCCGCGCCGCGATTGGTCCACGCTTTCTCCCGCCCCAAGGCCGCAAGGCGAACGCATCGGCGTGCCAAAGGCCGATGGCCAGAGCAACGGTGCGGAAATCATTCCGCCGGGCGACTATCCGCAGGTGATGCACGAAGGCGATGCCGGCGCGTTCGTCACCGCGATGAAAAGTGCGGCCGTCAGCGAACAGGCACACGCCATTATCGCAAACCAGCAGGGCGATCTGCGTCAGGGCGTTCTCGAACAGGTGGAAAAGCTCGAAGCCGCGCACGCTTCTGGCGATGCCGCGGCGCTTTACGAAGAAGCCCACGAAATCCGCGGCGTTGCCGATACGGCGGGATTGCGCGCGGCGGGGCGCATCGCCAACGGCTTTTGCCAATATCTCGATGCGCTGAACCGCGCCGGAATCCCGCCCGATGCTCAGACCATCGCGCTGCATGTGGAGGCCATCGCGCGCGCGGCCCGCGCCGATGATGAGGCAACCGCGCTCGGCAATGTGGTGGCTGATGAACTGGCCGCGCTGGTCACGCGCAAGCTTGCCGAAACAGAGGCGCATTAACCAACGGATTAACGCTTTGCTAAGGGCTGCGCCTCGCAAACTGCGCCGCCATTTATCGCTCCTTAAGCCCTTTTGTTAATACTGAACGCCGGTGTGGGTTATAAAAAATCGGGCGTTGCATGCTTCAGCTCATCGGCATTGTCGTTCTGTTCGCAATGGTGTTCGGCGGCTTCCTGATTTCGGGAGGCTCGCTCGGCGTCGTGCTGGAATCCTTGCCGCACGAAATGATGACCATTGGCGGTGCGGCGGCCGCGGCCATGCTGATCGGCGGCTCGCTTTATTCGCTGAAGAAGATCGCCGGCGAAATGGGCAAGGTCGTTTCCGGCCCGAAATGGAAACCCGGCGATTACACCGATCTTCTGTGCCTGCTTTACCTGCTGACCAAGACGATGAAGTCCAAGGGCCTCATCGCGCTGGAAGCCCATATCGAAAAGCCCGAAGAATCCTCGATCTTCAAACGCTATCCGCGCATCTCCAAAGACCATTTCGCGCTCGCCTTCATTTGCGACACGCTGCGGATGATGACGATGAGCCTGGAAGATCCGCATCAGGTCGAAGCGGCTATGGAAAAGCAGCTGGAAAAACACCACGCCGAGGCGCTGGCGCCCGCGGCCGCGCTGACCAACATGGCCGACGGTCTGCCGGCGCTGGGCATTGTCGCCGCCGTCTTGGGCGTCATCAAAACCATGGGCGCGATCAGCGAACCGCCGGAAGTTCTGGGCCGCATGATCGGTTCGGCGCTGGTGGGCACATTCTTGGGCGTGTTTCTGGCTTACGGAATCGTGGGGCCGATCGCAACCCGCCTGAAAGCCATCGTCGAGGAAGAAGCGCAATTCTATCACGTCATCCGCGATATTCTGGTCGCGCATTTGCACGGCAATGCGGCGCAGGTTTCGGTGGAAATCGGACGCGGCAGCGTGCCGACAATGGCGCAGCCGACCTTCCAGCAACTGGAAGCGGCGTTAGACTCGATACCGCCGGATTCGGCTTAACAACGGCGCGTATTCGCGCTTTTCGCTGAGGCTGACGAAGAACACGGCCAGCGCACCGGCCATGATTCCCAGCGGCATGGCGTAGATCACGTCCAAATCGGTCCCCAGCACGATGATGCTGGTGACGCAGATTCCCGTCCATTGGGCGATGTTTTTCGGCACAGGGCGACTCCGGTAGACTACCGGAGCTTAACGCTTTGTTAAGACTTTGGGAGCGGAAAGAGTAAAAAATTGGTTAATAGTCACATCCTCACTTGTCATGGCCCGCCGGAGTGCGGGCCACCCAGGTGACATCAGGTTCGCTGGAGAAGAATTTTCTCGGGCTTCAACTGGATGGCCCGCACTAGGCGGGCCATGACAGGGGGCGCTTACACGTCAAACTCAATCCCCTGCGCCAGAGGCAGCGCGTCCGAGTAATTGATGGTCGCGGTTTGCCGCCGCATATAGGCCCGCCAGCTGTCCGAGCCCGATTCGCGGCCGCCGCCGGTTTCCTTCTCCCCGCCGAACGCTCCGCCGATTTCCGCCCCGGACGGCCCGATATTCACATTGACAATGCCGCAATCCGAACCGGACGCCGCGAGGAACCGCTCAGCCTCCTGCATATCACGCGTGAAGATGCAGGACGAAAGCCCCTGCGGCACGGCATTGTGGCGGGCCATCGCCTCGTCGAAATCGCGATAGGCCATCACGTACAGAATCGGCGCGAATGTCTCGCGGCAGACGGTCGGCGTCTGATCCGGCATTTCCACGATGGCCGGATGAACGTAATGCGCGTGCGGAAATTTGTCGGCCAGCGCGCGCGTGCCGCCCGTGACCTTGCCGCCCTCGTCGCGCGCGGAGGCGAGCGCACGTTGCATATTATCGAAGGCGTGCGCGTCGATCAGCGGCCCGACCAGCGTGCCCTTCTCCAGCGGATTGCCGATGGGAAGTTTTGCGTAGTTCGTTTTCAACGCGGGCACGAGACGATCATAGATCGAGTCATGCACGAACAGACGGCGCAAAGATGTGCAGCGTTGGCCCGCCGTGCCCACGGATGCGAACAGGATCGCGCGTTGTGCCAGATCGAGCTTCGCGGACGGCGCGACAATCATCGCATTGTTGCCGCCGAGTTCGAGAATCGATTTGCCGAAGCGCGCCGCAACAACAGGCGACAATTCACGGCCCATGCGAGTCGATCCCGTAGCACTCACCACCGGAATGCGATGGTCTTTCGCCAATGCCTCGCCGGCATCGCGCAATCCAAGCACGATTTGCGAGAGATGCGCGGGCGCATCGCCGAACCCTTTCATCGCGCGTTCGAACAATGCGTGCGTCGCAAGCGCCGTCAGCGGCGTTTTCTCGGATGGCTTCCAGATAACACTATCGCCACAGACAAGCGCCAGCGCCGCATTCCACGCCCACACCGCAACCGGAAAGTTGAACGCGGAAATCACCGCGACAGGCCCCCCCGGATGCCACGTCTCCATCATGCGATGGCCGGGGCGTTCGCTGGCGATGGTAAGACCGTATAATTGCCGCGAAAGACCGGTCGCAAAATCGCAGATGTCGATCATCTCCTGAACTTCGCCAAGGCCTTCCTGCAAAATCTTTCCGGCTTCGAGCGTGACGAGGCGTCCGAGCGCATCCTTGTTCGCGCGCAATTCCTCTCCGAATAAACGCACGAGCTCGCCGCGCTTCGGCGCAGGCACATCGCGCCATTTTTTGAACGCGGTGACGCTGTTTGCGATTTTGGATTCAATCGACGCCGCATCGTCATAGGCAATGCGCCCGATCTCCGCGCCATCGATGGGCGAATGCACGATGTGATCGCCGTGCGGCTTGATTCCGAAATGGGCGAGTAATTCCGACGTCTGCATCACTTCCTCCATTCATCCTCTAATCCGTCATGGCCGGATTTAATCCGGCCATCCATCCGACGCATGTCCATGCGTCGAAAAAACTCTTTTGCGTCCGCAGACGCGGACGCGATGGGTGGCCGGGTCAAGCCCGGCCATGACGGTTTAAGTTCTGTTCCCTCAATTTCGTCAGTGTCATCGTGGGCGAGATCGCTTCGGGATCGACGCTGATGTGAATGAGCGCGGGTTTGTTTGCGGCCACGGCCTGCTCGAAAGCCTCCGCGAAATCTTCCGTGCGCGTGACATGAAACGCCGCCGCGCCATAGGCACGCGCCAAGGCCGCGAAATCGGGATTCTTCAGATCGGTGCCGATGACATGGCCCGGAAATTCACGCTCCTGATGCATGCGAATGGTGCCGTACATGCGATTGTCGAACACCAGCACGATGATCGCGGCATTGTATTGCACGGCGGTGGCCAGTTCCTGTCCGTTCATGAGGAAACACCCATCGCCCGCGCAGGAGACAACGATGCGTTCGGGATGGATGAGTTTCGCCGCTACCGATGCGGGCACACCATAACCCATCGCGCCGCTTGTAGGGCCGAGCAGCGTCGGGAATCCGCGATAGAGATAGAAACGATGCAGCCAGCCCGCATAATTGCCCGCGCCATTGGCGAGGATCGCGTCGGCAGGAAGCCGTTCGTTCAGCCACGCGAAAATATCCGACGGATTGACCGCGCCGGGCGCGGCGACGGGCTTCGACCATTTTTCGTAATCTTCGCGCGCGTGTTGCCGCCATTCGCGCCATGCGATGTCGTGCGGATTTAACGCCGCCGCCTCGCCCAGGAAAGGCCCAACGCCGGAAAGGATCGCGAGATCGGCCTGATAGACGCGGTTCAATTCGTCCGCGCCCGGATGCACATGCACGAGCGATTGATCCGGCATTGGCGCTTTCAATCGCGTGTAGCCATTGGTTGTCATCTCGCCCAAGCGCGCGCCGATAACGATCAGCAGATCGCTTTGCTCGATGCGTTTCACCAGTTTCGGGTCCGCGCCGATGCCGAGATCGCCGCAATAGTTTTTATGCGTGTTGTCGAAACGGTCCTTGGCGCGGAATGAGGTGCAGACGGGTAGATCGAAACTTTCCGCAAATGTACGCGCGTCGTCGATGGCCTGCGCGTTCCATCCCGGTCCACCGAGAATGACAAAGGGACGTTCCGCGCGCGCAAACATCCCGGCAAAACTCTGCATCGCTTCGCGCGACGGCGACGGTTCGGATTTAACGTAAGGTTTTGTCGGCGGCGCATCGCACACCGCACTCAACACATCTTCGGGCAGCGACAGCACGACGGGGCCGGGCCGCCCCGAAACCGCCATGTGGAACGCGCGCGCGACATATTCGGGGATGCGGTTGGCGTCGCGGATTTCGGCGGCCCATTTGGCGAGTGGGGTGAACATCGCGCGGAAATCGACTTCCTGAAATGCCTCGCGGTCCAGCATCGACTGATCGGCCTGCCCGATGAACAGGATCATCGGCGTCGAATCCTGAAACGCGGTGTGCACGCCGATGGAGGCGTTGGTGGCACCCGGCCCGCGCGTGACGAAACAGATGCCGGGTCTGCCCGTCAGCTTGCCGTAAGCCTCCGCCATGTTGGCAGCACCACCTTCCTGACGGCAGGTGATGAGGCGGATCGTGTCGCGCGCATCGTAGAGCGCATCCAACGCGGCGAGATAGGATTCTCCCGGCACGCAGAACACATGATCCGTGCCGTGGATTTTCAGCGCTTCGATGAGCGCCTGTCCGCCATTGCGCGTCATGCGGCCGCGCTCCTCAATGTCCCTTTGCGTAATAACGCCCGAAACGGTTGGAAAGGAAGTCCGAGAGCTTGGCTTCTTCCTGCCGCACGAAACCGTATTGCGGCAGCTTGCCTTCCACGAGCAGGTCGGTCATCGCGCAGATGCCCGCGGCCGTCGTGATCTGGATGGCGCTCATCAGGCGGTCGCCCACATTCTGCGAATAGATTTTCTTCGCATAGCTTTCCTGCGTGAGATGCCCGTCGCGCCAGCCCGACACGGTGACGAAAATCAGCACCACGTCCTGATAGGTAATCGGAATCGCGGTTTCGAGAACGTCTTTCAGAATATCGCGGCGCACGCCGAGGCGCAGATCGCGCACCAGCATTTTCACGATGTCGCGATGGCCGGGATAGCGCACGGTTTTGTAGTTGAGGTTTTCCACCTTGCCTTCCAGCGTATCGCACAACGTGCCCAGGCCGCCGGAGGTGTTGAACGCTTCGTATTCGGTGCCGTCGAGCGAGAAACCTTCAAGCTCTTCAAGCGCAGGCACCTCGCCGCGATGGCCGTCGCGGATGGATTCGCACGGATTGCAATATTCGTTGATAAGACCGTCGGTGGACCATGTGAGATTGTATTTCAGCGCATTGTGCGGAAACACCGGCAGCGCGCCCACACGCATCTGCACGTCGCGGAGCTTGTCGAATTTCTGGGTGAGATCATGCGCCACGATGGAAATAAATCCCGGCGCCAATCCGCATTGCGGAATGAAGGCGGTCGTCGCGCCTTCGGCCAGCTTCTTGATCGTGCGCGTGCTTTCGACATCTTCGGTGAGATCGAGGTAATGCGCGCCCACGCGCTTGGCGGCGCGCGCGACAATCGTGTTCAGCGAATAGGGCGTGGCGGACAGAACGATGTCATGGCCTTCGACCGCGTTCACGAACTCGCGGGAGTCGGAGATCGAGACCTGCCGCTTCTCCACATTTTTCTTGTCCGACATGCGTTCGAGGCTGGCCGGATCGCGGTCCGCGACGGTGATCTGATAATCGCCCGTGGCCGAAAGAAATTCCGTGATTGCGACGCCGATTTTGCCGCCGCCCACGAGCATAATTTTTTTCATATCCGTCTCCGTCCCTGTTCAAGGCGCAGAATGGGCGCAGGCCCCGCCGGATGGCAGGCGGCAATGTGCCAGGAAAGGAGGTATGATCCGGCGAATCGCAGGGAAAACCGGCAAAACGCCGATGCGCGAAAGCGACGCCAAACTGATCGCCCTTTTGAAGGCCAACGCGCGGGAGCCGACTGCTTCGCTCGCCCGCAAGCTGGGGGTTGCCCGCTCCACGGTTCAGGAGCGCATCGCCCGGCTGGAGCGCGAAGGCGTGGTGAAGGGTTATACGGTGCGCCTGTCCGATGAGGCGGCGACGGGCGCCCTGCGCGCGGTCGTGATGATCTCCGCCGATCCCAAACAGGCCGACCGCGTTGCGGTGGAACTGCGCAAGCTGACCGAGGTGCGCGCGCTTTCCGCCGTGTCGGGCGCGTTCGATATGATGGCCGTGGTGGAGGTGTCCAATGCCGCCCGCATGGACAGCGTGCTGGACCGCATCGGCAAGGCCGCGGGCGTGGCGCGGACGGTGTCGTCGATCATTTTGTCCGAGAAATTTAATAGATGATCGATTTCTCCTTTTTTCCGTCATCGCCCGGCTTGTCCGGGCGATCCAATTTTCTGGAAACAAAATGGATTGCCCGGACAAGCCGGGCAATGACGGTGTTGGGTTAATGGAAGGCTTCTAGCTCATTTGCGCCTGCTCCTGTAGAAAGACGCCGCTGTTCGGGGCCGCTTGAATGAATTCACCGCCGCCTGAGATTCCGCCGCGCCCGACGCCGCAGCGCTCCACTTTCGGCCATGCCATCCAGCGCGCGCGCAAGCCCAATCGCGAACATATGGAGCGGCTGCGTGAGCGCGTGCCTTACTGGTTCGTGGCCGGCATTCTTTATCTCTTCGCGAGCTATCAGATATTGATGAACCCGTTCGGATTCAGCGATCTCACCCAGCGCTACACGCAGGATATTGCGGAACTTCTCATAACCGGACCGTATTTCTATCCCACCACCGGTCACGACCATGTTTCCGTCGCGCTGATCGAAGACGACACGCTGCACGCGCTGCAAATGCCGTGGCCGTGGAAATATGGCGATCACGCCCGCGCGCTGGATGCGCTGCTGGAATATCATCCCAAAGCCGTGGTGGTGGACATTCTGTTCGTCGATCCGCGAAAGGACGACACGCTGCCGCAATTGGTGGAAGAGATCGCGCGCTACAAACGCGCGGGCGTGCCGCTTTATTTCACCGCCGCCACCGACACACAGCCCGGCGAATATCCGCTGCGCAAGGAATTATCCGACACCAGCGTGCGGCAGGTCGATCCCACCATCATCATCAATGGCGGCATCGCGCGGCAATATCCCGTGACGGGGCGTTGCTTCGGCAAGGATGTCGGCAAGGGCACTTGCCGGTCACTGGCGCTGCGCGTGTTCGAGGACAATTATCCCAAAATCTTCGTGCCGCCGCTGGAAGGCCAGATGGAACTGGTCTGGGGCACGCGCACCGACCCGATCAACAACAAATGGATGCGCGTGCAGAACGATGACGGCACGGTCGGCAATTGCGAGCCGCGCGTGTCGGGCCTCGCGCGCATCGGCGATGCGTTCATGGATATGACCGCCGTGCGCGTGCGGTGCCCTTACACATCGGTGATCCCGGCGGAGTCGCTGTTCTCCGGCGTCGAAGACCCCGATGTCGTGAAGCTGACGCAAGGCCGCATCGTGTTTTA
>DATCEI010000230.1:0-10279 GCA_036510185.1 Rhizomicrobium sp.
AATGACGGATTGAAAATAATCGCGAGCCAGTCGGTCGGGAAGAAACGCCCGTCGATGATCTCAAAACCCGCGGGCGTCTGCATCCAGCTGTTCGCCGCCAAAATCCAGAAGGCGGAAAACAGCGTGCCGCCCGCAACCATCAGTGCCGCGAAAAAATGCACGCCGCGCGGCACGCGATCGCGCCCGAACAGCAGCACGCCCAGAAACGTCGCTTCAAGGAAAAACGCCGTCAGCCCTTCATAACCCAGAAGCGGCGAAAGAATATTGGCGGTCGCGTCGGAGAAACGGCTCCAATTGGTGCCGAACTGGAACGGCATGACGATGCCGGACACGACACCCATGCCGAACGCAATCGCAAACAGCCGCGTCCAGAATGCGGAGATGCGCAGATAAATTTCGCGCCCGGTGAAGAAATGAATGCCTTCCAGAACCGCGATGTATGAAGCAAGGCCCACCGTGACGGCAGGCAACAGAATGTGAAACGCGACAACCCACGCAAACTGCAACCGCGACAGGATCAGCGGATCGAGATGCATGGGGCTATTATAGCAGGGTCAGGTATTCGCGTAATAAGAGAAAATATCTATCCGACGAATCCCACCAGCTGTTTCACATTGGCCACAATGGGGGCTGCGATGGCGCGGGCTTTTTCGGCGCCGGTCTTCAGGATGCGGTCGATTTCCACCGGATCGGAAAGCAGCCGCTTTGTCTCATTGGCAAGCGGAGTCAGTTGCGCAACCGTCAGTTCTGCCAGCGCATTCTTGAATTCGGAAAACTGTTTGCCCGCGAATTGCGCGACCACAGCGGCGCGCGGCTGATCCGAAAGTGCTGCATAGATGTTGAACAGGTTCTCCGCTTCGGGACGCCCCTTCAATTCATCTTCCGACTCCGGCAGGGGTGCGGGATCGGTTTTGGCCTTGCGGATTTTCTGCACGATGGTGTCCGCATCGTCCGTCAGGTTGATGCGCGAATAATCGCTTTCGTCGGATTTCGACATTTTCTTGGTGCCGTCGCGCAAACTCATCACGCGCGTGGCCGGCCCGGTGATCACGGGTTCGGGCAGCGGAAAGAAATCCGCAGCGCCATAATCATTGTTGAATTTCTGCGCGATGTCGCGCGCCAGTTCCAGGTGCTGGCGTTGATCTTCGCCTACCGGCACATGTGTGGCTTTATATACAAGGATATCGGCGGCCATCAGCACGGGATATGTGTAAAGTCCCACACTGGAGCGTTCCTTGTGCTTGCCGGATTTTTCCTTGAACTGCGTCATGCGGTCGAGCCAGCCCAGCCGCGCCACGCAATTGAAAATCCACGCAAGCTCGGCATGCTCCGGCACCTGGGCCTGATTGAATACGGGGCTGCGCGAAGGATCGATGCCGCCCGCGATATAGGCCGCCGTCACTTCGCGGGTGGCGCGCGCAAGTTCGGCGGGCTCCTGCCACACGGTGATCGCGTGCATGTCCACCACGCAAAACAGGCAATCCATCTCGGATTGCATGCGCACCCAGTTTTTCAGCGCGCCCAGATAATTGCCAAGGTGCAATGTATTGGTCGGCTGCATGCCGGACAGGACGAGGGGTTTGCGCGCGCTCATGGGCGCGGGTTATCGCCGACGCGCCGCGCCGCCGCAAGCCCTAGGCTTCCAGCGCTGCCAGCACTTTCTTCTGCACGGCGGCGAGGCGTTCGGGATGGGTGATTTTGTGGCCGAAACCGTCGCGCACATAGAACGTGTCGATGGCGCGCTCGCCATAGGTGGCCACAATGGACGACGAAATCGAAAGGCTGGATTCGAACATCGCGCGCGTGACGTCATAAAGCAGGCCCGGCCGGTCGAGGCCCTCGACCTCCACAACGGTTGCGGTGGCGGAGGCCTCATTGTCGAAATGGATGCGCGGTTCGACACGGAAAGCATTGGCTCTGCGTTTGGCGCCCGCGCGCTTGGCGAATTCGTCGCGCAAATAGACTTTGCCCGCCAGTGTTTGCGCAATGCTTTCGGTGAGGCGTGCGATGCGTGCGGCGTCGCCGAAGGGTCCGCCTTGCGCGTCCTGCACGGAGAACACATCGAGCGCAAAACCATCCGTGGTGGTGAAGGCTTTCGCATCGACGATGGAGCCGCCCGACACGGCAATCGCACCCGCAAGCTGCGAGAACAGGCCGGGGTGATCGGGCGTATAGACGACCACATCGGTGATGGCGCGGAAGGCGTTGCTTTCGGCGGCGAGCGTAAACAATTCGTTGCGCGCGTCAGCGGCGGCCAGCATGCGCGCGTGGCGTTCGTGGGTTTGCGTGTCGAAGGCCAGCCAATAGGAATCGTAATGGCGCGCAATCGCGCGTTCGCGTTGTTCGTCGCTCACATTGGTGAGCTTGGCGCGCAAGGCCTCCTTCGCGTCGCGCACACGTGCCCCGCGCGCGGGCGTGGAATCGCCGCCGGACATCAGCGCTTCGGCTTCATAATAAAGTTCACGCAGCAATTGGCCTTTCCAGCCGTTCCACACGCCGGGGCCGACGGCGCGAATATCGGCGACGGTCAGCACAAGCAGCAGCCGCAGCATTTCCGGCGATTGCACGAGGGTCACGAAATCGCGCACGGTTTTGGGATCGGAAATGTCGCGCTTCTGCGCGGTGTCGCTCATCACCAGATGATTGCGCACCAGCCACGAAACTGCAGCGATATCGGGCGCGGAAAGGCCCAAGCGCTTGCACAAAGATTCCGCAATCGCGGCCCCCACATCGGAATGATCGCCGGGCAATCCCTTGGCGATATCGTGCAGCAGGATCGCGCAATAGAGCACGTCGCGCGATTGTATGCGTTTGATCACATCCGTGGATACCGGATGATCGGTCTTGAATTCGCCGCGCTCGATGGCGGCCACATTGCCGACCGCACGGATCAGATGTTCGTCCACCGTGAAGTGGTGATACATGTTGAATTGCATCAAGCCCACAACGCGGCCGAATTCCGGCACGAAGCGCCCGAACACGCCGGATTCGTTCAGGCGGCGCAGGGTTTTTTCCGGATCGCTTCGCGATGACAGAATATCGAGGAACAGCCGGTTCGCCGCCGGATCGTTGCGCACATCATCGGTGATCAGATCGAGCGAGCGCGTGATCGTGCGCAAGGCGGCGGGATGGATGCCCACATTCTTCGCGTCCGAAATCTGGAAAATGCGCAGCATGTTCACGGGATCGCGCGTAAACGCGTTGGGCCGCGCGTTCAGCCGCCCATTGTCGGCGAAGAAATCATCCTCGCCGCCGCGCGGTTTCAGGAAACCGGGCAGCAGCCGCGCGAACGAACGCCTGCGCTTGCGGTTTTGAATTTCCAGCGCGGCGCAGAAAATGCGCGTGAGATCGCCCACATCCTTCGCGACCAGAAAATATTCCTTCATGAAGCGTTCGACGGCATGCTGCGGATTGGCGTCGTCCACAAAACCCATGCGCCGCGCGATATCCGGCTGCGCGTCGAACGACAGCCGCTCCTCGCCGCGCCCCACATGATAATGCAAATGCACGCGCACATCCCACAGGAAGGCCTCGGCCTTCTGAAAGGTCTTGTATTCCTCGCGCGTGAAGACGTTGTGATGCACAAGGTCGGCGGCGTCTTCGACGTGATAGAGATATTTGCCGATCCAGTAGAGCGTTTGCAGATCGCGCAAGCCGCCTTTGCCGTCTTTCACATTCGGCTCGACGAGATAGCGGCTTTCGCCCTGCCGCCTGTGGCGCGTGTCGCGTTCGGCGAGCTTGGCTTCGACGAAATTCACCGCGGTCGCGCCTTGCGCCTCCGCCCAGAAGGCCTTGCGAAGTTCCGCATAAAGCTGCGGATCGCCCCAAAGGTAGCGCGCCTCCAGCAGCGCGGTCGCAATCGTGATGTCTTCTTTGGCAAGACGAATACATTCGGCGACGGAGCGCGTGGCGTGGCCGACCTTCAATCCCAGATCCCACAGCATATAAAGAATAAATTCGATAACGCTCTCGCCCCACGGCGTCTGCTTGAACGGGCGCACGAACAGCAGATCGATATCCGAAAACGGCGCCAGCAGGCCGCGTCCATATCCGCCCGTCGCCACCACGCTGAGGCGCTCGGCGGCGGTGGGGTTCTGCGCGTAATAGAAATGCTTGGTCGCGAAATCGTAGAGCACTTGAATGGTGGTGTCCTGAAGTTCGGACAGCGCGCGCGCGCCGGTGAGGCCCGACACCGCGCCGGATTCAACCGCGATCTTCACCCGTTCACGCGCGTCGAGAAACGCGGTCTTGATGAGGACAAGGGCTTCCTTGCGCAGCCTGGACTGATCGCCGATCTCGTGCGCGAGCGCGGTCAGCGCATGGCGCAACGCCTCGCCGTCCAGCAACTCGATCTTCTCGGGGGCTTCAAGGCCCATGCGCGGTCCCGCAAATCAGCGCCGCACAATGCCGTCAGAGCGCCGGAAATGCGAGGGGGATGGAAGGTGAGGTTAGCTTTTCGTTTGTTCCCGCGCCCAATCCAGATAGTCCGCGTTGCCGCCCTCGATGGGCAGCACGAGGAAACACGGCACCGTGTAGGGGTGCAGCGGCCGCGCCGCCGCGATTGCCTGTTCTATGAGCACTCGGCGCGTCTTGATGAAGGCGGCAACCTCGGGCCCGGTTTCGAGCTTGCCCTGCCATTCGTAAACGGAGGTCATCGGCGGATAGATGTTCACGCACGCCGCCAGCCGCGCGGTGACAAGCGCCTCGGCAACTTTTTTCGCTGAGGCTTCATCGGGGAAGGTTGAGTAGAGGAAAACGAATTCGGTTTCTGGCATATCTGCCAACAACCTTTCCTATTCCGTCATCACCCGGCTTGTCCGGGTGATCCAATTTTCCGGAAACAAAATGGATTGCCCGGACAAGCCGGGCAATGACGGTTAGAGTGGAATATAACCCGGCTGCGCGGCCACGCGCTTGAGCCACGCGCCCACGGCCGGATAAGCGCCGAGATCGAAGCCGCCTTCGCCGGCACAATGTGTGTATCCGTATAGCGCGATGTCGGCGATGGAATAGGCCTCGCCCGCGAACCATTCGTGTTTGGACAGATGCGTTTCCATCACGCCCAATGCCGCGTCGCCGCGCAGGCGCAGATCGGCCTCGTTGGCGCGCCGCGCCGCGCGCGCTTCCGGCGTTGCGTATGTCAGGAGATAGCGCAGCACGGCCACGTAAGGCTCGTGGCTGTATTGCTCGAAGAACATCCATTGCATCATCTGCGCGCGCGCCCATTTGTCGGCGGGCTGATATTTCGTGCCTTCGCTTAAGTAGAAAAGAATCGCGTCGGATTCCGCGAGGCATCGCCCGTCACCCAGTTCCAGCATCGGCACGCGGCCATTGGGGTTCTTCGCAAGAAACGGCGGCCGGCGCGTTTCGCCGTCGTGCAGGCCGTAATCGCGCAACGTGAGCGGAATGCCCAATTGATGCGCGAGCAATCGCACCTTGTAGCAATTTCCCGACATCGTCATGTTGTGAAGTATCGGCATCGCGTCCTCCGTTTGCGGACTCAACGATGCACGATTCTTCCATGCAAGGGGCGCGGCGGTGCTATGCGCTAAATCTTCCTGATCACGCCGCATGCCACGCGTGGCCCCGAATTGCCTGCGGGCGGGGTTGTGTAATCATCCGCGTTGGCGTGAACGATGATCGACGCGCCGTCCTTGTCGAACAGCGTCTTCTTGCCCTTGCCCAGCGAGATCGCCGACGCAAGCAGCGTCGCATGCAGCGTGCCGTCCGCACCTGCGAACTGGTTGGGCAGATCGCCCGCATGCGGGCCGCCCTTGCCGAAATAGCCATGCGCCTTCGGCACGGGCGAGAAATCCTGTCCCGCATTCTCGAATTTGTGTTTCGGATCGCACACGCCCGCCGCATGGATGTGAACGGCATGCGCGCCCGGCGTCAGCCCATGCACATCCAGCTCGATCAGCACGCCGTGGCTGCTCTGCGCGAGCTTGGCGAGGCCCATTTCGTGCCCGTCCAGCCCGATCATCTTGGCCGCCGCGCGCACGATATGTTTCTCGCGCGCCGCATCGGCCGCCGCCGGAACCGCGCACAGCAATATTAAGGCAAAAGGCAGAACCCGCATTGTTTCCCCCCGTGTTCGGCTCTTCTAATAGCACCGGAGCGCAATCGGGGAAGTGTGAGCGGTTCCCCGGCAAATTGCGCGACCAACAAAGAGCCTAGAGCATGATCTATCATGCTCTAGGGAACTCTTGCAGGGGTCGCGCGCTTACCTTCTGGGCGCGTGTCGAGCGGGGCTCGTAGGAGAAACGCCATGCGCTTTATCAATCTCACCAACATCACGCTGGCGGCGGCTGTTGCGTCATGCTTCGGCATGGCGCTGGCCGTGAAGGCCCAGGACGAGCCGCCGCCGGTCCATCACGATCAGCCTGTGGCACCACCGGATTCCCTGAAGCCCGGTGCTGCCCCGGACGAGGATGCTCCCACCAACAGCCCCATGGCGCAGGACCGCGCCGCGTCGATGGGCAATGGCGTGGATGTGGCCTGCACCGGCATCGGCTCGGCCCGTGACGATCCGCAATGGAAGGCCTGGCCGGTGAAGGTGGTGTTCTCCAACGGCGCGGGACAGTTCCTGGCCGGTGAGCACATCACGCTGATGCGCGGCCACGACAAGATCGGCGATTTCGTCTGCGATGCGAACTGGGTGCTCGTGCGCGGGCCTGCGGGCGACTACACCGTCACGGCGGCGCTGACCGGCCACGAGGACAAGTCCCACAGCGCCCATTTCAGCCCGCCCTCGTCAGGCCAGAAGACCGTGGAAATCTCGTTCCCCGGCATGAGCGCGAACGAATAAACATCTTCATTGTCCTGGCCCGCCGGAGTGCGGGCCACCCAGGTGAAACGAGTCATATGTCCGCGTGGACACGCGGACGATGGGTGGCCGGGTCAAGCCCGGCCATGACGGTCGGGGTGAAAAGAAAAGGCGGCGAAGTTGCCTTCGCCGCCCGTTCCGTACTCAAAAGCGTAAAGCTCAAACCGCCTTCAGATTGGCCGCCTTCGAGCCGCGCGCATCCGGCTGGATGTCGAACGACACGCGTTGACCTTCCGAAAGGCTACGCAGGCCCGCCGCTTCCACGGCTGTGGCATGGACGAACACGTCCTTGCCGCCGCCTTCCGGCGCGATGAAGCCATAACCCTTGGCAGTGTTGAAAAACTTTACTGTTCCGATAGCCATTTCATGTCCTTGCAGCATCGGGTTCCGCGCGCGCAACATGCGTGAACGGGCGCTCGGGCTTGCTAGTCAGGAAGTTGGCTGTCTCGTCCAGGGCGCACTTAGGCGAAGTGGAGTTTCAACAGGTGCGCTTCATCTGAACGATTGGCCGTTGCGTGGGGCCTTTAATAATCGGTCGGAAAAAAAGACGCAACCGAGGGGCGGAAAACCGGGCAACCCGCCCAATTATTGCCCAAAGTTCCGGTTAAGCGTATAAATCGAAACACAGGGGGAATCGCGTTTCTGGTTCGGCGACCCCGCCGCGCACGCGATGAAAAAGCGCCATGAAGATACTCGCCGCACTGGGCCTTGCCGCCGTTCTCGTCACACCTGCTTTCGCGCAGGACACGGGCGAGAGCATCTCCGTCATGCTAAAGGGCGAGCAGTCCAAGACGCCCTCCCACAAATCCAAGAAGCCCGCAGGCCCGGTGGACCCCATCATGCACCCCTCCGCCAAGGCGATCCTGGGCAAATGGTTCGTCGATTCCTACACGCCGATCTACATGGAGCTGCGCCCCGACGGCATGCTGGTGTCCGGGTGGCTTGCGAACGGCAAATGGAAGGCGCGCGCGCCCGTCGCCTACAAGTTCAAGGACGAGACGCATTACCAGCTCGCAGGCATGAAATGCGCCTATGAGATTTTCAAACTGTCGGACATCGAACTCGACGTGCAATGCGGGCCGAGCAACCCGCAAGCCTTCCTGCGCGCCGTGCCACCGTCCGGCGCGACGGCTCCGTTCGAGAAGCCGCCGGCGAAGTAGGGGAAGCGCAAACACTAGCTTATTGCCCAATCGAAGCTATAGACGGATTTTGTCTAATAGGTCTGGCAATCCTTCGGCGGTCAAATATGTTGAAACTGCAAAGTCGGCAACTGCTTCAATGCGATCCTTAGATCGCCGAACTATATAAGGAATTTGATCGAATAGCTTTCCGCGATCTTCTGTTCCTTCCCGCAAATTCTCACCGAGTTTAAGCAACTGCCGAGTCTCGGAAGGCTTCAGCGGCATTTCAATCGCGTTGCGTGACGAGAAAACAAGCAGTTTCTTTTCGCACTTCCAAGCGCGCCTCAAAGCAGCAGTATTCGAGACATCAAATTTCCGCGGAAGGTCGAGCCAGTCTCCAAGGCTTATAATATTGCGAGAAAATTCTGAAATAAGATTTTCTGGCATGAGGAATGCGGAAGCAAATTCGTCACAAAATTGTTCTTCGTCTAACTGCGGTCGAACTTTTGCAAAATTCAGGATAGCATGGCCGATCTCGTGAGCGATTGTGAATCTCTGCCTTACTGAAGCATCACTTTCTTTAACGGCAATAATGTTGAATGGTCTTATAAGCCCTTTCGGAATCAGATATCCGGACGCGCTCATGTTGACCGCGATTGTCTTGAAGGGAGCTAAAGCACTTAACATTTCTGCTCTGCTTATGGCAGGGCGAAGTATTTTCAATCGATTTCTCAATTCTTGGGCGGCCACCTCGGGGTCCAGCGATAAATTTTCTAAAAGCCCGCCATTTTCCATTTCGATCAAATACGGAAGCTGCTGTTCAGGTGGCCAGCGACGGTTAATTGCTTCTAGAATATTGCGAGTATTTGTTATGTGCTCAATCTTTGATGGATTTGAATCTCTGCTGCAGCCTCTTGCGGCCAACATCAATCGCATACACGCCTGCTGTGAATCAACTTTCCAATTGTCAGTCATAAATCCGGTTAATACAGCTTCTAATTGCTGTTGACGTTGTTTCTTGGGTTTTGCCTCGAATACTGTAACATTCCTCATAGAGCGGCATTCGCAGGGAAGCGGGATATCTTTTATCGCAATCACCAATACCGGCCGATTATACGATTTTGCACGCATAAGGATTGACGAAAGAATCACGTCCGGACCATCCGCGGCGATCATTAGGCCGTTAGATTGACCAACAAGTTCATCTATTTTTCGGAATGCCTCTGGACCGCTCAATTCTTTGAATGATTTAGTTCGAACGACCGTTTTGGCTAAGTTGTTAAATGGAACTGACTGCCACGCACGCTGAAGATCTCCAGCTAAGCTAGTAGCTTCTGTAACTACTAACGGAACATCTCGCGTGGAAGGAAACCTGTTTTGGGGGCACCAACCACAATTGGCACCTTCCGCGATCTTAAACACCAAATCAGCAAATGCCGATTCACTTAAGCCGCGAATAAATATATTTGCTTCTTTGACTGCTCTCAGAACCGCGTTTGAAGGTATCCAATCGTTCGATCGATCTGTCTCGGCTGGAATATCTTCGAAGCCACGAATCTTTTTTACATTGAGAATTGCGATGGGGTTTTTGATGCACAGTTCGGGATTTATAATTTTCTCAATATGTGAATCGGAGTGTTCGCTAAATTGTGCTTTGATCACATGTATTGGATTCGATGATAGTGCCGAAATGCAAAGGCAAAGTGCGTCTATCCTGAAATGCGCATGTGGCCGAACCCAATCACCATCAGCTTCCAGCTTTAGGCCGATTGAACGGAGGCGCTCATCAAACGTGGCATCAAATTTAGGAAGTTCGGCAATGATTTCAGGATGCTGAAGATCGAGGCAGTGTTGGGTGTCTATTGTGACGGAAACGCAGCCAACGCCTTTTGAATATTTCTTTTTGGCGAATGCGGTAGCGTTGTCGTAAGCGACCGATGGTCCGCGCGATGCGTCGGAACAAACTGCGAACCCATAGACACCAAACCCAAGCCAATGGTGCAACCCGTCACCAGGAATGAATCCTCTTTGGAGGATTAGTTCGATGTTTTCATTCAGCGATCCGTGCAAAATAACGGCCATTGGCACCCCACTACTGCTTACACAGCGCCATTTGACCGTCACAAGGTAATAGGAGTCGGAAACGAGGTCCACAAAAATACTACATATTGTGACAATAAATACGAACTACACCTGCGGTAGGTCATTAAGCAAAAGGCGGCGCGATGCAGAAGATCGGCGCGGACTGGAAAATCGCGGGCTGGAGCTGGTCGCAGCGATAACGGACCGTTACGCGGCTGTCACTCTGCCACGGCACCCTCGCGCCGCTCCA
>DATCEI010000231.1:0-6941 GCA_036510185.1 Rhizomicrobium sp.
AATGAGAACGCCAGCCATGAACAGAGCGGCAATACGCATGAACGACCTCGTGTCAGACTTCGGGCGCGCCCCCGCGCGGTGTGTGCTAGCGTCGCGCAGACCGGGTTGCAAGCAGGATCGATGATGCCGGTACTGGAGACATTGAGGCAATCCGCGGCCCGCAAGCGGTTGGCCGTGCGGCTTCATGCCGCCATCGTGGAGCGGGCGAGGGCGCAGGCGTTCTTCCGCGATTTCGCCGTGCCCGATACGCTGGACGGGCGGCTGGACCTGTTGTTCCTGCATATCTGGCTGGCGCTGGATCGACTCAAAGGCGATCCCGGCCTTTCGCAGGCGCTGACCGATCTTCTGTTTATCGGATTTGACGAAGGCCTCCGGGAATTGGGTGCCGGTGACATCGGCATAGGCCATCGCATCAAAAAGATCAGCGATGCGTACTACGGGCGGATGCAGGCGTACGAGAATGCGCGCGATGTTGATGCGCTTGCCAAAGCGATAGAGCGCAATGTCTATCGTGGTGCGGAAGGCAATGAAGCACACGCGGCCGCACTTGCGCACTATGCGATGGCGGCGAAGACGGCGCTTCGGCAAAGCGATCCGGTGGAGGGCATTCTCGATTTCGGACCCATGCCATGAAACAGGAAAACAGCGCGCCGCTGGAGCGTTTCTTCGATCTTCCCACGCTATCGCAGGCTGGCGCGGAGATTGCGATTGCGGCAAGCGGCGATGATCTCCCGCTGCTTGCGAAATGGATTGATGTCGATGCCGTCGAGCGTTTCGAGGCGATCGTGAAATTGAAGAAATTGTCCCAAACAAGATTTGCCTATTCAGCAGAGCTCAAAGCGGATGTGGTGCAGGCCTGCATCGTCACGCTGGAGCCGGTGAAGGCGCATATCGAACGCCAATTCGCCCGCGAGCTTCATCTGGCGTCGGGCAAGGCCGCGCGCTTCGATGCACCGACAGACTTCGCTGGCGTGCTGCCGGTGAGCGCCGAGGAAATACCGGAGGAAATCACCAGCCCGCGCTTTGACGTTGCCGGACCGCTTCTGGAGGAACTCGTCCTTTCCATCGACCCTTACCCGCGTTGCGAGGGGGCCGCGTTCGCGGAACCAGAAACCCAGGCGGACAAACCCGAAAACCCCTTTGCCGTGCTCAAAACGCTGGCAAAGCGGGGTTAACGGGTTCGACCTTGAATCTTGGTGCCCTTTCAGGTTACTTGCGCGGCTCTTTGAAGGAGCAGTTCCGCCATGGCGGTTCCAAAACGAAAAACTTCGCCGTCACGGCGCAACATGCGGCGTTCGCATGATCGGCTCGCCCCCACGTCGCACAATGAATGCCCCAATTGCGGTGAGCAGAAGCGCCCGCACCATATTTGCGGCTCTTGCGGCCACTATAAGGACGAAGAAGTCGTCAAAGCGGAGGCCTGATAGGGTTCTGGGCGGCCAGATTCGCTGGCCCGCCGAACTCAGGGCGCAAACTTGACCCACGATTTCACCGTTTCGATCGACGCGATGGGCGGCGATGCCGGGCCGGGAATCGTCGTGGCCGCGCTGACGCAATCCATCCTCCGGCATCCGCGCATCGGCTATCTGCTGCATGGCGACGAAGCGGCGCTGAAGCCGCTGCTCCAGAAAAATCCCAAGCTCGCCAAGCATGTCGAAATCCGCCATGCCGCCGAGCGCGTGCGCATGGAAGAAAAGCCCAGCATCGCGCTGCGGCGTGGCCGCAACACCAGCATGTGGCGCGCCATCGAGTCGGTTTCCAAGAAAGAAGCCGAGGTTGCCATTTCCGCCGGCAATACCGGCGCGCTGATGGCGATGTCGATGTACCAGCTGGGCGTCATCAAAGGCATTGAGCGGCCGGCGATTGCAGCGCTCTTCCCGACTATGCGCGGACAAAGCGTGCTGCTCGATGTCGGCGCCAATGTCGGTTCGGATGCGGAGCAGTTGGTCGATTTCGCGGTGATGGGCGCAGCCTTCGCGCGCGCGATTCTCGGCCTCGAACGGCCGAGCCTCGGCCTTCTCAATGTCGGTTCCGAAGACATGAAGGGCAATGATGCCGTGCGCGGCGCGGCGCAGATTCTGCGCAAGGTGCAACTTCCCATCGAGTTCGTGGGTTTTGTCGAAGGCGACAATATCGCGGAAGGGAAGGCGGACGTGATCGTGACCGATGGTTTCACCGGCAATGTCGCGCTGAAAACCGCGGAAGGCACGGCGAAACTCGTGGTTGAATATCTGCGCAGTTCGTTGAAGCGTTCGTTTCTGGGGCGGCTTGGCGGATTCATTGCGGGCGGCGCGTTACAGGTTTTCAAGCGCAAGCTCGATCCGCGCGGCTCGAATGGCGGTATTTTTCTGGGCCTAAACGGTGTGGTCGTGAAAAGCCATGGCGGCACGGATGCGCTGGGCTTTGCTGGCGGACTCGACATGGCGATCAGCATGGCGAAAGCCGGAATCATCACGCGCATTGTTGCTGATCGTGCCATCGTCACCCCCGTGGCAACACCCGTGGAAGCGGCGACTTTGTGAGCGTCATCCGCTCGCTTGTGCTAGGCTGCGGTGCCTATCTGCCGGAAAAAATTCTGACAAACGCCGAACTCGCAAGCCGCGTCGATACGAGCGACGCATGGATTGTCGAGCGCACGGGCATTCATCGCCGCCACATCGCACGCGACGGCGAAACGACATCCGATCTCGCGGTTCACGCCGCGCGGGATGCGCTTAAAGATTCCGGCGTTGATGCAAGTGCGCTCGATCTCATCATCGTCGCCACCACAACGCCGGATGAAACCTTTCCCTCTGTCGCCACGAATGTTCAGGCGCGTCTCGGCATGACACGCGGCGCCGCATTCGATGTGCAGGCCGTCTGCTCCGGTTTCATTTACGGACTCGCCGTCGCCGACAATTTCATCAAGGCCGGGCACGCGAAGACCGTTCTGTTGATCGGCGCGGAAACGATGTCGCGCATTCTCGACTGGAACGACCGCGGCACCTGCGTGCTGTTCGGCGACGGCGCGGGCGCCATCGTGATGCAGGCGGGCGAGGGCGTGGGCGGCAATGCCGACCGCGGCGTGCTCAACAGCAAATTGTTCTCCGATGGGCGGCTGCACGATCTTCTCTATGTCGATGGGGGCCCGTCCACAACGCGCACCACCGGCTTCCTGCGCATGCAGGGCCGCGAGGTGTTTCGCCATGCCGTCACGAACATTGCGGCGGCGATCCACGCCTCCACCGACGAGGCGGGTGTCGCCATCTCCGACATCGACTGGTTCGTGCCGCATCAGGCCAACCAGCGCATTCTGGACGGCACGGCGCGCCGCCTCGCCATTCCGCCGGAGAAGGTGATTTCGACGATTGCCGATCACGGCAACACCTCCGCCGCCTCGGTTCCCTTGGCGTTGGCAACGGCCGTGCGCGACGGCCGGATCAAACGCGGCGACCTGCTGCTGCTGGAGGCCATGGGCGGCGGCCTGACCTGGGGTTCGGCGCTTCTCAGATGGTGAATCTCAAATCTCAATTCCTTCCCCTATCCCTTTGACGTTGACGGATAATCGCAACGCTCCTACGGTTAAGCAGGGGCATGGAGTCGCTGGTGCGATGACAACGAACACACTGACACGCGCGGATCTGACTGAGGCGGTTTTTCAGGCCGTAGGCCTCAGCCGCAATGAATCCGCGCAGATGGTTGAGGACATGCTGGAGGAAATCTGCGTCGCGCTTTCCAAGGGCGAGACGGTGAAGCTTTCCTCCTTCGGCACATTTGCGGTGCGGCAGAAATCGCAACGCATGGGCCGTAATCCGAAAACCGGCGACGAGGTGCCGATTGCACCGCGCCGCGTACTCGTGTTCCGGCCGAGCCATGTGCTGAAGGCCGTCATCAACGGGCAATCGACCGAAGGCCTCGGCGAGGATTGATGCGCATGTCCTCCGCCGCAGCGGAAACATCCGAAAAATCCGCGGAAGCATTCCGCACCATCAGCGAAGTTTCGCAGGAGCTTGACGTGCCGCAGCATGTGCTGCGCTTCTGGGAAAGCCGTTTCACGCAAGTGCGGCCCATCAAGCGCGCTGGCGGGCGGCGCTACTACCGGCCCGAAGATGTCGATCTGCTGCGCGGCATCCGCGCGCTGCTCTACACCGACGGCATGACGATCCGCGGCGCGCAGAAAGTTCTGCGCGACAAAGGCCCACGCTATGTTTCCGAAATCGGGCGGGGCGAAGCCTCGCTCCACGGCAAACGCCAGCCCAAGGAAAAATTCCACCGGCAATTGCGCGCCGTGGATTTTTCCGAGGAACCGCTGCCGGAAAAAACTCCGGAACCGGAAAAAAAATTGCAAATCGTTTCAGACGCACCTCGCGCGCCCACGGGATCGACTCTTGACGAAGCGCCCACTCAATCTCCGTCGGGAGAGGCGCGCGCGCGCCTCGAAACTTTGCTCACGGACCTCCTCCAGCTGAAGACGCGCCTCTCCGAAGCCTGCGCCGCTTAAAGGCGCCGCCCCGGTTTCGGGCAGATTTTCGGGAATTAGGCCAGATATGGGGAGCAGCGGGGCGCTGTTCAAGGGGGGCGGCGGAATTATTTGATGTCCTGAACCAGCCTCTCTCTGCGAGAGCACTCCGAGTCCCCCGAATCACACAAGTCAGTTATCGTCCTTCGATGAAGCAACATTATTGCTCTCTGGAAGAGGCGAGAGGCATGACAGTTAGAGAGGCAACATCCGACAAACTGCGAGGACTCGCAGTTGCTTTTTTAGGCAGCAACATTTTGGCGCTCGTGATCGCTAGTATCTTTGAATACCTTTCCTTGCGGGGATTTATTACCGTGAATCACGCATGGATTGTTTTATTGATCGTTTGGCTGCTCGGAATAGTCGGCATAGTTTTTTCTGAGATCGTTTGGGGAAGAGACATGCAGCACAGGGTTCGGCTAGGAATTATTTCGGCAATTGTTCTAGCTGCGCTGCTTTTCGGGTTTGATCGGCTCATAACCTATTCGATGACAGGACGTTGGGGATCGATTGTAGATGTTGCACAAGCGCAAGCACCCCCTTCACCGCCGCCGAAGGCATCAGCTAACACGCAAACAGGTTCATCGAGCGGTCAAGGAGGTATCGGAATCAACAACGGGACGCAGAACAACACTTTCTATCCGCCGTCTATGTCTAAGCCGAATTCCGATCTGGCTGCCACATTTAACGGCCCTTGCAACAACGTGAACCAAAAGGGAGGAACAGCGACTTTCAATTGTCCGACTTATGGGATTCCGCCGCCCGGAGCGCATATAGTCCAATCTTTTCTTCCCGTTGCTAATGATAATGGAACATTCGATTGGAAAATTATCATTAGGCTAGATTCTCCATATCCACCGGCAAATATGGGAATAAGTGCGGAAAGCCCAACAGTTATTGGCTTGAATGTATCTCCAGGAGGATCGCGACACATCACAAGTGGGTGCTCAGTTCCAACGCATTGCATCTATATATTTGATAGTCCGGCAGGCGTGCAGACGATCGATATTATAACGAAGGATTCTTCAACCAAGCCTGTGTTGGGAATTGGATTTAATGTGCCAAGCCAGTGGTACAAGCCAAACTAACCGTCATTTCGCGAATATTTGTGTTCTCGAAATGCGCTAGGTCGCGTGGCTGATGAGGTCATTGGCTCTACAGGTTTTACACCTTGACAGCGCTACGGAATTTCAGTATAAGCCATCATGCAGGCAGTCGTTGAAATGCCCTCATTCCAGAAGTCTGAAGCGCAAGCGGGAATGGCGGAGAGGGAGATTGCTTTGCTGATCGATTACCTTGCGGCGAATCCGGACGCGGGCGATGAGATCAAGGGCACGGGCGGCTGCCGGAAGATCAGAGTGGCCGGGCGCGGCAAAGGAAAAAGCGGTGGCTACCGGGTCATCACATTCTTTTCCGGCCCTGCAATCCCGCTGTTTCTGATTTACGCCTATTCAAAAGGCGACAGAGACGATCTGGACGGCAAGCAACGAAACGCGCTGCGAAACGTCACCAAGGAGATTGTGGAAGCCTATCGGCAAAAACCGGTGCGGAGAGTGGAATGAAGAAGCGGAAGAAAAAGTCTGTGTTCGAAGGTGTCATGGCTGGAGCCAAAGAAGCGCTTGCCTATGCGAAAGGCGAGGCTGACCTGTCGCAATACAAGGTTCATATTCCCGAAGATCTGAATGTGAAGGCGATCAGGCAAGCTACGGGTCTGACACAAGAGGCTTTTGCCCTGCGCTATGGTTTCAACCTTGGGCGGCTGCGCGATCTGGAGCAGAAGCGCACGCACCCGGATTCGGTGGTGCGTGCTTACCTGCTGGTCATTCAGAAAAATCCGAAAGCGGTCAGCAAAGCGTTGGCGGCATAGGCCATCCCCCCTCGCTCCCTCCACCCGAAACATGTTACAAGACCGTCGCGGATGGCGTGTATCTTTATGTGAAATTTGGAGGACAGAACGGAACTTTCTGCCGCCCGGGGAGTACGCGGGTGGATGAAGCGAGGGGCAATCGCTTCCAGGGAGCACCCAACATGAAACGCCTTGATTTCGCTTTGAGGATTTCACCTCTGGCGTTGAGCGCGCTATGCGCCTTCGCCCTTCCGGCTTCGGCGCAGACCACCGACTCCAGCAATACGGCGCTTGGCATCGACACGCATTTCGAGTCCGGCGGCATGCGCACCCATCTGGGGCCGGTCGGCCTGGTGGCGCACAACAACAACGGCGCCTATGACAAATCCGTGCAGGTGAACAAGGTGAGCGAGAATGCGGCCATTGTTTCGCAATCGCCGCCGCCCACGATTTTCCTCAACGGTTCCAACATCAGTTCCGAGGTCAAGAACAGCGGCATCGGCGTGGATTCGGAAACCTCAGAGGCCACTTCCAGCGTCGGCCGCGCATCGCTGATGCTGAACCTCAATCCGCCGCCGCCCACCGCCGTGGTGCCGC
>DATCEI010000232.1:0-3326 GCA_036510185.1 Rhizomicrobium sp.
GTGCGCGAGATGGACGCGCGGGTGGAGCGCGTGGTGGTCAGTATTTTCGTCAACCCGACGCAATTCGCGCCGCATGAGGATTTCGGGCGCTATCCCCGCACGCTGGATGCCGATTGCACGAAGTTGGGCGGGCAAGGGTTAGCCGATCTCGTCTTCGCGCCGTCGGCAGCGGAAATGTATCCTGAAGGATTCGCCACGAAGATCGAAGTGGGCGGACCGGCGGAGGGACTCGAAACCGATTTTCGCCCGCATTTCTTTGCCGGCGTCGCAACCGTGGTGAGCAAGCTGCTCGTCGCCGCGATGCCGGATGCGGCAATCTTCGGCGAGAAGGATTATCAGCAGCTGCTTGTGATAAAACGTATGGTTGCCGATTTGGCGCTACCCATCGAAATCATCGGCGGGGCGACGATGCGCGAAGCAGATGGTTTGGCGCTTTCATCGCGCAATGCTTATCTCAGCATAGACGAGCGAAAAGTCGCCGGACGACTCAACCGCATATTGAAAGATGTCGCGTTGCGCGCGCGGACGAACCTCGCGAATGCAGAGTTGGAGGGGCGGGATGCCTTGCTGAAAGCAGGTTTCGCGTACGTCGATTATGTCGCCGTGCGAGATGCGGTGACGTTGAAAACGATCTCGCGCATCGACGCTCCAGCCCGTGTGCTGGCAGCGGCAAAAATCGGCAACACGCGGCTCATCGACAATTTGGCGGTTTAAAGCAGGCCCAATTCCGACAATTCGATCTTCAACTTCTCCGGCAGATTGCCCGCCTTGACGTCGCGCACATCGGGCGGCGCATCCTTGGGATCGAAATAACGCCAGCCCTGAAACGGGCGATGATGGCGGCGCATCACGGGAATAAGTTTCGGCTCATAGACCAGCGCGCAATGCGGCGTGCCGCCTTTTTGCACCGGCTTGAGCGCGAGCAGCTTCTGGCGCGCGGCGATCTGCCCCTTGATGACCCAATAAAGCGAGCCGCCATCGAGCACCTCATCGGCGCGCTTGGGCGTCATGCGCGTGACGTGTTGCAGCACCAAAGGCTGTTTCTTTTTCTTGCGTTCAGCCAGGCGCTTCTTCTGCCAATGCGCGAGCTCTTCAAGCGTATCGACGCCGACGCAGAGTTTGATGATGTGCAATGTCATGATTTGAATCTCAGGATGATTGCGCCTTCGCTCACCTGTTCGCCCGGCGCCACAAGCGTTTCTGCGATCACTGCATCGGCCTGCGCGGACAATGTGTGTTCCATCTTCATCGCTTCCAGAACGGCAAGTGGCTGCCCGCGTTTCACTGCATCGCCGGCTTTTGCCAAAAGCTGAATGAGTTTTCCCGGCATGGGTGAAACAATGCGGTCGGTGGCAACGCCTGCCGCATCTGCGCTTTCGAGTGGATCGTGAAGCGAGAACAAATACGTTTCGCCATTCTCCATTACCGCGATTTCGCCATTGGACAGACGCAGCACATGGTCCGTTGGACAGGCAGTTTTATGCGTTTCGTTTGCAGTGACGATACTTGCGTCGCCGCCGCGATGGTGAATGATTTCGACGGGATATTGATTGTCATTTGATAGAAGTTCGATCCGTTCGCGCGCTTCTCCGGTCAGGCGAAATCCATCGTGCGCATCCCATGGATCAGTACCCGCGACCTGCCGCTCCGCCAAAATGAAATTTACGGCTTCGACGATGGCGTACGGCGGAATATTTTCCGGCGGCAGCAATTCGCTGCTGTATTTTTCGATAAACCCAGTGTCGATATCGCCTGTGACAAACGCCGGATTGCGCAGCGCACGGACGAGGAAGGCGGCATTGGTATGCACGCCGGCAATTTGCGTTTCAGAAAGCGCGCGCGCGAGCTTGGCAACCGCACTCTCGCGCGTATCGCTCCATGCAATCACCTTGGCGATCATCGGATCATAAAACGGCGTCACCGTGTCGCCCTCGCGCACGCCAGTATCAACACGGACATCTGCGCCGAAACGCAGACGCTCCAGCCGGCCGACAGAGGGCAAAAATCCTTTGCGCGGGTTTTCGGCATAAAGGCGTGCTTCTACCGCGTGACCGTGGATGTGAAGTTCGTCTTGGCGTTTTGGCAGCCTCTCGCCTGCAGCCACGCGCAATTGCCATTCCACGAGATCGAGGCCCGTGATCGCCTCCGTCACCGGATGCTCGACCTGCAGCCGTGTGTTCATTTCCATGAACCAGATGCGATCCGCGCGAAGGCCATCGTACGCATCGGCGATGAATTCCACCGTACCCGCGCCGACATAGTTTACAGCCTGCGCTGCCTTCACGGCGGCGGCGCCGAGGCTCTCGCGCATCTCGGCGCTCATGCCGGGCGCGGGCGCTTCCTCGATCACCTTCTGGTGGCGGCGCTGCAATGAGCAATCGCGTTCGAACAGATGAACAATGTTGCCGTGACTATCGGCGAAGATTTGCACTTCGATGTGGCGAGGGCGCGAAACATATTTCTCGATCAGCACTCGGTCGTCGCCGAATGCGGATTTGGCCTCGCGTTGCGCGCTTGCAAGAGCGGCTTCGAAATCGGCAGCGCCTTCGACGCGCCGCATTCCTTTGCCGCCGCCGCCCGCGACGGCCTTGACGAGGACGGGATAGCCGATCTTCTTCGCTTCTTTCGCCAGATGCTCCGTGGACTGATCGTCGCCCAGATAGCCGGGCACCACAGCCACGCCTGCTTTCGCCATCAGCGCCTTGGCGCGATCCTTCAATCCCATCGCGCGTATTGCGGTCGGCGGTGGACCAACGAACACGATGTTGGACACGGCACAGGCGTCAGCGAATTCGGCATTTTCCGACAGAAAACCATAACCGGGATGGATGGCATCCGCGCCGGTCTGTTTCGCGGCGGCGATCACTGCTTCGACAACGAGATAGGATTCGCGCGCGGGCGCGGGGCCGATGCGCACGGCCTCATCGGCCATCGCGACGTGCATCGCGTTCGCATCGGCATCCGAATAAACCGCAACCGTACGAATGCCCATCGCTTTCGCGGTGCGCATGACGCGGCAGGCGATTTCTCCGCGATTGGCGATCAGGAGTTTTGAAAACATGATCTGCAATTACATCCTGAACACGCCGAATTTCGTTTCGGCAACCGGCGCGTTGAGACAGGCGGACAATGCGAGCGCCAGCACGCGGCGTGTGTCCGCGGGCGCAATGATGCCGTCATCCCACAGCCGCGCGGTGGCGTAGTAAGGATTGCCCTCGTCTTCATATTGCTGACGGATCGGCGCCTTGAACGCTTCGGCTTCTTCGGGCGTCCATTCTTCCGCGTCGCGGTTGACGGTGGCGAGAACGCTCGCGGCCTGTTCGCCG
>DATCEI010000233.1:0-9050 GCA_036510185.1 Rhizomicrobium sp.
GATGGCGAAAGCGCCGGAGGAATCGCGATACATCGTGAAGCCGGTGCCGGCGAGAATGTGAAGAAGCGCATCGTCGGGCGCCAGATCGCCTTTCACGCCTTTCGTATGCACGCCCCTGATCGCATCGCCCGATACGATCACGGACATGCCCGTCTGTTTCGTATAGGTTCCGATGGCCGTCTTCAGGTCGCCGCCGGAAATGTCGAACTGCTCCGCCGACGCAGCAGACGTAAGCGACATGATGAAAATCGCACATGAGATCGGCTGTGCGGTCCTTTGAACGTATTTCATGGCTCCCCCTTAAGGCGTATGGCTCGGCGATATCAGCGTGAAATCACAATTTGGTCGCCGCGTTTCTTGACGAGCAGGCCGAATACCTGCCGCGCAACGCGTGCGAATGCTTCGGAATCATTGGCGTCGAACGTGCCCACGACCGGCAACCGCGCGGCCGTATCGGCGACGACAAGTTTTTCGTCGCTGTAGCGGTTAAATTCTTTCGCGGCATCGCCAAGCGCGGTGTTGTCGAAAATCAGAAGGCCGCGGCGCCAACTGAGCGAAGTCGCCACCGCTTGCGCGGAATTCTTTGTAACCGTCACCCTGGTTTTGGTTGCGACGGCGATATCGCCGGGCAGAAGCGCCATCGAATGGGCCTGCGAAGTTCCGCTGTCGAAAGCGACTTTGCCTTCGACCACGGCCACTTCAAGACGTTCATCGTCGCGGCGAACGCTGAACGCCGTACCGAGATCGGTTATGCGCCGCGTGCCCGCCATGACCAGAAAGGGATGCGCCGCATCATGCGTGACGCGAAAATAGGCTTCGCCTTTGTCGAGATAGACTTCGCGCCTGCTTCCGCTCAAATCCACGCGCAGCGCCGTATCGGTGTTCAACGTGATCTGCGAACCGTCCGCCAGCGTAACGGTTTGACGCCCGCCGACAGGCGTTGCGTAAAGCTTCATATTCGATTGTCCGAAATAGCCGAACGCGCCGGCCGCCAAAACGGACAGGAGAACCGCGGCAATCATTCCGCGGGCGATAAACGGCCGAAAGCGCCGCGCCTCCGACGCCCCCTCAGAGGGATCATCCGACCCACGCAGCGCAACAAGCTTGTCCGAACGCCTCCACGCTTCTTCGGCGCGCAAATAGGCCACGGCATGTGCGTGCGAACTCGCAAGCCACGCATCGAAATCCTGACGATCCGCCTCGCTCCAGTTTGCGCTATCGCGCCGCGCGATCCATTGCGCGGCCGCTTCCCGAACGGATTTGGCGCAAGCCGGTGCTTCATCGATGCCGCTCATCGCGTTCTCCCGGTATGTTCGCCAAACAGGAAATCCGCGAGCGCGCAAATGCCGTCGCTGATGTGCCGCTCGACGGTTTTTTCCGAAATGCCCATGCGCTGCGCGATCTCGCGCTGGGAAAGGCCTTCGATCTTCCGCAACACGAAGGCTTGCCGGCAACGCGGCGTCAGTCGGGTCAACGCTTCTTCAAGCCTGCGCAATTCCTCGCGCGCGATGACCCAACGATCCGTGCCGGGTTCGTCCTTCACGATGTTGAGCGCTTCGAGATCGGCAACCGCCTCTATCGAGACGACGGCTTCGTGTCGCGCGCGGTTGAGCAGAAGATTGCGCGCGACCGTGAATACAAACGGCTTTGCCGGATTGGGAATTTTCTCCAGCGCCGCCTGATAAACGCGCACATAAACGTCCTGACACAGATCGTCCGCGTCGCTTGCATTGCTCAAACTGCGGCGCAGGAACTGCATCAACGCAGCTTCGAGCGGCAGCACCTCGCGAACGAACCAATGGGAAACACCGGCCCCGGCCGCGCCTGCACGGCGACGTTCGGCATCTTCATGATCGGTGTCGAATGTTGTCGGCATAGTCCGCCAGCGTTACGCGATGGGGGCAGATTGCCCCCATCTGAGTAAACACGCGAGCAGACCGCATCCCCCAGTGGAATGAGGGGGGAAAAAGCGCAGGCCTTATGCAGGCACATCGAAACTTCTGAGGCGGGTTCCTTGAAATATTCGATCTCAGGCCGCGTCCGCGAGGCGAATTGCTCCACCATGACGTAAAAACATAGCGCAATGATGGAGCGGCAGCTTCACGGTTTCGACATCATGTCGGCTTTGCCTGTATCGAAATTCACGGGCACGGAAACATGCTCCTGCGCGATCAGCCATTTGCCCTTGATCTTGCGGTAGCCGTCCGTCACGCGCACCGTGAAATCGACGGGCTTTCCCTTGGTGTCGGTGCCGGTGACGCGCTGGATGCTATGGCCGAAGCCCAGCGAACCCTCTGCCGTGATCGAAAGATCACTGAGTTCAAATTTGATCGGCCCCTTGAAACCACCGAGCAAATCTTCCCAATCCTTGCGATAATCCTTCGCGCCCACATGCTGGCGGGGCACGCCCACATCGAATACGAACAGACTTTCGTCCGGCACATAGAAGCTCATGATCGCGTCCACATCCTTGGCATTGAACGCGGCGGCGAACTTGTCTTCGAGCGCCTTGATCTGTGCTTCGCTGCCCGACATCGGGGCGGCGATGGCAGGCGATATCAGCGCCGTCAGAGCAACAGATGCGGCGAAAAGAAAAATATGCGATTTCATGAAATCCCTCCTTTGGCCAGCGTCCATTACGCCTGGATTACGGACGTCCTAGCACAAAAGTCGTCCGGCGACGAATGTGCCGGGGATAATTCGTCTGCGTCCCTCCCCGAAGCCCCATTGAGAAAATTCTTGTACCGGCTTGCAGCACGATCAATGGTTTAAGGGTAAGGAGCGTTGCGTTACGCTGTGACGTTGATGCCACGCGACAATTGAAACATCCGCGCTGCTCTTGAACAATAAATCGCAATGCCCATTTCGTTTTTAGAGCGCAATCCGGCGAAGTGGAAACCGGTTCGCCGTTAGATTGCGCGCAAATAAAGGAATCTGGAGCATGATCCGATTCCATTGAATTGGATCATGCTCCAGAAGAACAGGAATGGAATTATGACGACGCGAATTTAACGTGAGACCATACAGGACAGGGATGCAAGCTCACGTGCATCCGTGCGGAACAGGACAGGGCATCGATCATGATTATCATGGCATGCCGCGTTTTCGGGTTAAGCGCCCGGGCAAGCCAGGCGCCCCGAAACATCCTGTCGAGCGACGTTCGTGGCGAAGGCAAAGGTGCAGAGCATTGCTCGGGTTGAACGGGCCTCGCATGACGCCGTAGCTTCGGAATCGAAAGCGGGAATGGTCTGGAACGTCCCGCTTTTTGTTTATCGCGCCGAAGCTCCGAAGGAGCATAGGCGGATCGTTTGCCTGCTCTCCGCCTACCCCTGCGGCGATAAAAGTCCAAACAGGTAACGCTCCCGATGCTATGCAGCGCCATGGCCCCTCTCCTTCACGTTCAGAACGCCCATCTCACCTATGGCAGCACGGCGCTGCTCGAAGGGGCGGAATTGTCCGTGGGCGAAGGCGAGCGCCTGTGTCTGGTGGGGCGGAATGGATCCGGCAAATCCACGCTTTTGAAGATCGCCGCGGGGTTGCTCGAACCCGATTCCGGTCAACGGTTTTTCCAGCCCGGCACGACGATCCGCTACCTGCCCCAGAAGCCGGACTTCGCGGGCTTTGCCACGATTGGCGAATTCGCCCTGGCGGGATTGGGTCCGTCGGATGATCCTCACCGGGTGACTTATCTCCTGAACCGATTGGGGCTGACCGGCAACGAGAAAACCGGTCAGCTTTCCGGCGGAGAGGCGCGCCGCGCGGCCCTTGTGCGCGTGCTGGCGCCGTCGCCGGATATTCTGCTTCTCGATGAACCGACCAACCATCTCGATCTGCCGGCCATCGAATGGCTGGAAGAAGAGCTGGCTTCGATGCCTTCGGCGCTGGTCCTTATCAGCCATGACCGCAGGTTCCTCGCAAACCTTTCGAAGATCACGCTTTGGCTTGACCGCGGAAAGACGCGGCGGCTGGAGCAAGGTTTCGCGCAATTCGAAGCGTGGCGGGACGGATTGATCGAGCAGGAAGAGATCGACCGTCATAAGCTCGACCGGAAAATTGCGATGGAGCTCGATTGGGTGCGCCATGGCGTCAGCGGCCGGCGCAAACGCAATCAGAAACGGCTTGCCGATCTTGCGCAGCTGCGGCGCGAACGAAGCGAACAGCGCCGCATTGCAGGCGATGTAAAATTGACCAGCAGCCTCGCCGACAATTCCAGTACGCGCGTCATCGAAGCCAAACACGTCACGAAGTCTTATGGTGCGCGTACCGTGGTGCAGGATTTTTCCATCCGCATTCTGCGCGGCAACCGCATCGGTTTCGTGGGCGCGAACGGCTCCGGCAAAACCACCCTCGTCAATCTGCTGACGGGACGGCTGGCGCCCGACAGCGGCGAAATAAAATTGGGCGCCAATCTTGCGATGGCAGCATTGGATCAGGATCGAACCAAGCTTCACCCGGAAGCGACGTTGAGCGATATTCTGACCGGCGGACACGGCAACACCGTAACCGTGGCGGGGCAATCGCGGCACGTCATCAGCTACATGAAGGATTTTCTGTTTGCGCCCGAACAGGCGCGCACGCCGGTGCGCGTGCTTTCCGGCGGCGAACGGGCGCGGCTGCTGCTCGCCAAGGCGTTGGCTACGCCGTCCAATCTTCTGGTGCTGGACGAACCGACAAACGATCTGGATCTCGAAACCCTCGATCTGCTTCAGGAAATGATTGCGGATTATCCGGGCACGGTTCTTCTGGTCAGCCACGACCGCGATTTTCTGGATCGCACTGTAACTTCGATATTGATGGCGGAGGGAGATGGACGGTTTATCGAATACGCCGGTGGCTATAGCGACATGGTCGTTCAACGTGGAGAAGGTGTGGCGGCGAAGATCGCGCCGAAGCCGCAACGCCGGGCGACCAGCATCGCCAACAATGCAAAATCCGTATCGGAAAAACGTCGATTGAGTTTCAAGGACAAGCACGCACTTCAGGAACTGCCGGGTCGCATTGAAAAACTGGAAGCCGAGATTTTGGCGTTGCAGACAGAGCTTGCCGATGGCGGCCTCTATGCGCGCGATCCCAAAGGTTTCGCCAGCCGGATGACTAAGCTGAGCGAGGCGCAGGCAACGCTAGCGGAGTGCGAGGATCGCTGGATAGAGCTTGAAATGCTGCGCGAAGACATCGAAGGTGCCGTCTAGTCATGGCAAATTCCCATTTCTTTATTGGCGATGTGCGTATCGGCGGCCGCGTGCTGACCGCGCCCATGACGGGCGTTTCGGATTTGCCGTTTCGCCGCGCGGCCTCGAAGCTTGGCGCGCCTTACGTCGCGACCGAAATGGTTGCATGCGATATGCTGGCGCGCGGACGGCCGGATGTTGTGCGCCGCGCTGCTGTCGGTAGCGGTCTTCCTCTGATGGTTGTGCAACTCGTGGGGCGCGAGGCGCATTGGATCGCCAAAGGTGCGGCGATGGCTGAGGCGGCGGGCGCGGACATCATTGATCTCAACATGGGTTGTCCGGCGAAGGAAGTAACCGGCGCGTTGTCCGGTTCGGCATTGATGCGCGATCTCGATCTCGCGGAGCATTTGATCGCCGCCGCAATCGGCGCAACGACGCGGCCGGTCACGTTGAAGATGCGGCTCGGTTGGGACGATGCAAGCAGAAATGCACCGGAGCTTGCGATGCGCGCCGAACGCGCCGGCATCAAGGCAATCACGGTTCATGGCCGCACGCGCCAGCAATTCTACAAAGGATGCGCCGATTGGCGCGCGGTGGCCGAAGTCAAGGCCGTGACCGGCATTCCCGTCATCGTCAACGGCGATGTCAAGGATGTTGAATCGGCGCGCGCGTCGCTGGCGCAATCAGGCGCGGACGCGATCATGATCGGTCGTGGCGCATATGGACGGCCATGGATTGCGGCGGCTATCGATAGAGGTTTGCGCACTGGCGGCGCAATCGTTGAACCGGATTCTGTCGAACGGCTGGGCATTGTGCTCGATCATTTTCGCGATAGCCTCAGCTTCTATGGCGATGCGCTGGGAGTACGCGTGTTTCGCAAACATCTTGGCTGGTATGTGGAGAATGCTCCGTGGCCCGTTAATGCCGAAAATCGCCGGGCCACGAAATCGCTTCTATGCCGTCTTGTCGGCCCGCGCGAAATCGAGACGGCGTTGATTGAATTCTGGCAAAACGCGGCCCTCAGATTAGCGGCGTAAACGAGAGGGCCATCTTTGGAACGGCGCGACATTATCGTGATTGGTGCTGGTGCGGCCGGCACGATGTGCGCAGCGGTTGCGGGCAAACGCGGACGGTCGGTTCTGGTCATCGAGCATGCCGGCGCGCCCGCCGAAAAAATTCGCATTTCCGGCGGCGGACGCTGCAATTTCACAAATCGTCATGCCACACCGGCACAATTCATCTCCAACAATCCGCATTTCTGTATTTCGGCGCTCAGCCGCTACACGCAGGATGATTTCATTGCCCTGGTCGAACGTCACGGCATCGCCTGGCACGAAAAAACTCTGGGCCAACTTTTCTGCGATGGGTCGGCGCAGCAAATCATTGACCTGCTGTTGTCCGAGATGAAACAGGCCAACGCAGAGCTTCGCCTTAATAGCCAGGTCGCCACTGTTGAGAAGGTGGCGGAAGGTTTTGTGCTGCAACTCGCGAGCGGCGACCGGTTGCAATGCAGCTCGCTGGTGGTCGCAACGGGCGGCAAATCCATTCCGAAAATGGGCGCGAGCGATTTCGGCTACCGCCTCGCCGCACAATTCGGCGTGGCGGTCACGCCGACGCGGGCGGCGCTGGTGCCGCTGACCTTCGATGGCGATTTGTTGCGGCGTCTGAAACCGCTTTCCGGCATCGCCGTCGATGCACGAGTCCGCAGCGGCAAAACCTCGTTCGACGAGGCGATGTTATTCACGCATCGCGGTTTGAGCGGTCCCGCGATCCTGCAGATTTCGTCGTATTGGCGCGAGGGCGATGAAATCCGCGTATCCATGCTGCCCGGACTGGATTTGCTCCACGCGATACGTACAGCCAGAGTGCATAACGGCAAGCAGGCAACGCATAATTTTCTCGCAACGCTGCTGCCGCGGCGGCTGGCGAAGGAAATTGCGGACGCACACAATTGCGCGGGCAATCTCGCCGATCTGACGGATGCCCAATTGCGCGCGTTGAACGATGCGGTGAACGATTGGCGCGTCAGGCCCGCAGGCAGCGAAGGCTATCGCACAGCCGAAGTCACTCTGGGCGGGGTCGATACACGGGATCTCGATTCCAGAACGATGGAGGCTAATGCCGTCCGGGGCCTCTATTTCATCGGCGAAGTCGTCGATGTAACGGGCTGGCTTGGCGGCTACAATTTCCAATGGGCATGGTCATCCGGCTGGTGCGCGGGTCAGGCGGCCTAGCTGATTGTTCAAACCGCTTCGGTAGCGTCCACTCCTCTGTCAGATGCCGTTTTAAGCAGTATTAACGAGCAGTTAACCGTCTTCCATTACTGAGGTTGGAGCTTTTCCTTCTGTTTCTCTGCGGATTTGGCATGGGACATGAGTAAGACCCTCCTACTGCCCTGCGCAGGCAAGTCGGTTCGATATCCCGGTGTCCGCCCGAAATGGATGCTCACGCTTCCCGACGGACAATTGGCGCTTGCACGCGCCGCCGGCAGCGTCAGCCGCGAATTTTATTCCAGAACCATCGTGGCGGTCCGAAAGGATCACGATGAGCGCTATGCGGCGGCATCGCTTGTCAAACGCGCGCTCGGACCTAACACCGAAGTTTTGATCCTCGATCACGATACGCGCGGACCGGCCGATACCGTCGCTGAAATGATTCAACGCTGCGATGTTTCCGGTGCATTCGCCGTCAAGGATGCAGACAGTTTTTTTGACGCCGTTCCGCCGCCGCCTTCCGGATTTGTTGCAGTATGCGATGTTCGCCTGACACCCCAGATGAGCAATATCGGCGGGAAGAGCTTTGCGGTCGTCAATGACAACGGCCTCATTGTCGGGATGGTGGAAAAGAGCCTGGCGTCAAACTATGTCAGCGTCGGCCTTTACGGATTTCCGAACGCCGGAATCTATATGGAGACGTTCCGTGTGTTGGCCGAAGCGCACGAAAGCGGAGAAATATTCGTTTCTCACGTCCTGAACCGCGCAATTGTAAACGGGTTGGTCGTCGCGCCGCTTTTCGTTTCCAATCTGGTGGATGTGGGAACCGCCGAGGATTGGCGGCGCCATGTTCGCACGCGCGGCAGCATTTTCACCGATCTGGACGGCGTGGTGTTTCAAAATCATAGCGCCTATTTCGCGCCGTTTTGGGATGATGAAGACATTCCCATCAAGGAAAATGTCGAGGCGTTGCGCGCATGGCAGGATGAGGGCGCGCAATTAGTGTTCATCACAGCGCGGCCCGAGGCCTATCGCCATAAAACCGAACAGGCGCTGCGAAAACTTGGCCTCAATCCCCATGCGCTGATCATGGATTGTCGTCACGGCCGGCGCATTCTTATAAACGACCACGCCGCGTCCAATCCGTATCCGGCTGCGGTCGGCATCAGCATCGAACGCGATAGCCCCAATCTTTCCAGCTATCTGAAAGATTGGCAGTGAGTGTCGCCGCTCAACAAAAATCGTCTGGACCGGGCCTTGAAACACGCGCTGCGAACCTAAGCGAGGATACGCTCTACGCTCTTAAAGGTCATTCCGGGGCCAGCGTTGTCCTCCATGCGTCGCAATCGCGCAATTTCGTCCGCAAAATGGCGGCCAGTCCGTCGTCGAACATTCGCTTGCTGAGCCAAATCGAAAAGCAGCGCAATCTTGGCCGCGCCGGAATTCCTTTGCCCAACATCCTTGCGAGCGGCGTTACCGACGCCGGCTGCGCTTTTTTCGACATGGCCTATGTTCCTGGCCGCACGGTCGCAGATGCGGTTATAAATGCAGCGACATTCGACGTGCATGTCGTCGTTGAAGCTGTCGAGAGGCTGCTCTGGCTCTTTCAGTTTTGTAAGGAAGGCACGATATCGGCAGATCAAATTCGTTCAAAGATCGCTTCCATCGA
>DATCEI010000234.1:0-5725 GCA_036510185.1 Rhizomicrobium sp.
TTCCAATGGCGAGAAGTCTGTCCCACGTCCGATTTTGTTGGCCTGCAAGGGGTGGGAAGTCAGTCACGCGGCCTGACCAATCCCTGCATACAACGGCTATAGCTTGTCAGACGCTATCGAGACGAATGGCGCAATAAATCTAGATTTCTAATGCGATGTTGCATTTTTTGCGGCATTCTGCGGCTTCTCCGTAGATAACCGCGCTTGTCTAAAACCTGATTCCGAACGACTCCTTGACGCAACAGGAGCGGCGTTCGTGACACCCACAAAATTCCTCATCGGACAGATATTCGTGGTGCTTGCCGTTGCGGTAGGCGGCGTGTGGTTCGCGACGGAATGGGCCGCCTGGCATCTGGGTTTCCAATCTCAGCTGGGCGCACCCTGGTTCACGGTTCTTTCATTTCCATTCTATTTCCCGTGGCGGCTGTTCGAGTGGTGGTATGCTTACGACGCTTATGCGCACGACCTTTTCAACACGGCAGGAGCGATCGCGGCGACCAGTGGATTTGCCGGCTGCGGTGCAGCAGTCATCGGCTCGTTGTGGCGTGCGCGGCAGAGCAAGAACGTCACGACTTATGGTTCGTCGCGTTGGGCCAATCGAAAGGAAATCGAGAAGGCCGGATTGTTTCGGTCTACCGGTGTATTTCTCGGTCAACTCGATCGCCACTATCTGCGCCATGACGGCCCGGAACACGTTATGGCATTCGCACCCACCCGTTCGGGAAAAGGCGTCGGCCTTGTCGTTCCTACTCTGCTGTCTTGGACGCATAGCGTCGTCATTCACGACATCAAGGGCGAGAACTGGCAACTGACTGCGGGCTGGAGAAGCCAATTCTCATTCTGCCTGCTGTTTAACCCAACCGATATGCGTAGCGCCCGGTACAATCCACTGCTCGAAGTCCGCAAAGGGCCGGATGAAGTGCGCGATGTGCAGAATATCGCCGATATCCTGGTCGATCCGGAAGGCGCGCTGGAACGGCGCAATCATTGGGAAAAGACCAGCCACGCCTTGCTCGTCGGAGCGATTTTACACGTCTTGCATTCCGAGAAAGAAAAAACTCTCGCCCGCGTCGCGAGTTTCCTCTCCGATCCATTGCGTTCGTTTGAACACACCTTGCGCGCGATGATGGCGACGAACCACCTTGGTACACCGGACAAACCGATCGTACATCCCGTTGTCGCGTCCGCAGCCCGAGAAGTTCTCAACAAATCCGACAATGAACGCTCCGGCGTGCTTTCCACCGCCATGTCCTTCCTGGGACTTTATCGCGATCCGACGGTTGCCGCGACCACCTCGGCCTGCGACTGGCACATCGCCGACCTGGTTGACGCCGCAAGACCGGTTTCGCTCTATCTCGTGATTCCGCCATCGGACATTTCACGCACCAAACCGCTTGTACGTCTGATTTTGAATCAAATCGGCCGCCGCCTGACGGAAAAACTCGAAGGTGATCCCGAAAAACTCCGCAAACATCAGCTTTTGATGATGCTCGACGAGTTTCCCGCACTCGGCAGATTGGATTTTTTCGAGACCGCGCTCGCATTCATGGCGGGCTACGGCATCAGGGCTTATTTGATCGCCCAATCATTGAATCAAATTTCCAAAGCCTACGGCGAAAACAGTGCGATCCTCGACAACTGCCATGTCCGCATCGCGTTCTCGTCCAATGACGAGCGCACCGCTAAACGGATTTCCGACGCATTAGGAACCGCTACAGAACAACGCGCGCAACGCAATTATGCCGGTCATCGTCTTTCGCCGTGGCTTGGGCATGTGATGGTGTCCAAACAAGAGACGGCGCGTGCACTGCTCACACCGGGCGAAATCATGCAACTGCCGCCCGCCGATGAACTCGTGCTCATCTCGGGACTGGCTCCGATCCGTGCCAAGAAGCTGCGCTATTTTGTCGACCGCAATTTCACCGCTCGCGTAAGACCGGCGCCTATTCTTGCTGATGGCCCTTATCGCGACAAGCCCGCACACCGTCCCGACGACTGGAGCGGCCAGGTAGGCGGCACGCTGGTCAACTTTGCGGAAACCATCGCCGGTGAAAGCGAGATTGGCGAATTGCTCGATGAGGGCGGCCTTCAACAGCAGCGTGCGCCTGACATCGGCGAGGATGCGCTGAATTCCATTCTCGCCGATAGAACTGCCGGTCTCACCCACGACGACGATGACGATTCGCAAATCGACGACGTTGCGATCGATCGCGATGGCCTGAACGGGCTTGGTCGCGCGCGCGCCATGAACAACGGCAACCATCGAATCAACAACGACGTGTTGCCCGTTTTTTGAGAGAGCCATGAAGAAGAAATCGGACAAGATACGCCATTGTCTTTATTTCGAGCGGAAGCTCAGCGAAGAGCTTGACGCGCTGACCGCAGAACCGGGTACGACCAAATCGGACATCGTGAACACGGCACTCATCAGCTTTCTCAAGCGGCGTGGCGCCGATCACATCGAGCGAAATTTCAAGCCACGCCTCGACCGCATGGATGATCGACTCAATCGTATAGAGCGTGATCTGCAGATCACGCTGGAAAGCATCGCGTTATTCGTCCGCTATCAGCTCTCGATCACCCCACCTTTGCCAGCATCGCAACTCGCAGCGTCGCAAGCCGCCGGCAATGACCGATTTCAGACATTCATTGATCAGGTCAGCCGGCGCGTCGCGAAGGGCAAGACGTTCGGGGCTGATGTTGTCGAGCGTGCGCAGCGCGATCGCGATGGCGCCACGGCAAAGGTGGCGTCGTGATCGCGATACACCAACAATCGGAGAGCCGGGAGCGGCAACTGGCGATGCTCCGCACCGCTATGGGCCCTGACATTGCTGCCGCGTTGTCGGACTCCACCGTGATTGAGGTGATGGTCAACCCGGACGGAGAGTTGCGTCTGGATAGGCTCGGGCAGGGGCGGATCGACACCGGAATCCGCATCGCTATGGCAGACGCGGAACGGATCATCCGCCTCGTGGCTTCCCATTTGCGTCTCGAAGTTCATGCGAATAGTCCCATTGTCAGCGCGGAACTTCCTTCGCACGAGGGTCTGGCAGGCGAGCGTTTCGAAGGGTTATTGCCGCCCGTGGCGCTCGCGCCATGCTTTGCCATCCGCAAACCGGCTGCCCGTATTCACACACTCGGCGACTACGTCGAAAAGAGAATTCTTTCCGCAGGCGAGGCAGAGATTCTGAAACGGGCCGTCATCGGTCGCAGAAATATCTTGATCGCAGGAGGTACGAGTTCGGGCAAGACGACGCTTGCCAACGCGCTTCTTGCAGAAATGGCAACGCTCGATGAGCGGGTGATCCTGATCGAAGACACGCGCGAACTGCAATGCGCGGTGCCCGATTGCGTAAACCTGCGCACCAAACCCGGTATTGCCTCGCTCGGTGATCTCGTGCGCTCGACACTGCGATTGCGGCCGGACCGCATCATCGTCGGTGAGGTTCGCGGGGCGGAAGCGCTCGATATGCTGAAGGCCTGGAATACGGGACATCCAGGCGGCATCGCCACTGTGCACGCGAATTCCGCAATCGCTGCTCTTTATCGGCTCGAACAGCTCATTCAGGAAGCCGTCGTCACGGTTCCCAAGCGCCTCATAGCCGAAGCCATCGACGTGATCGTGTTCATTGGTGGACGGGGCAGCTCACGTCGCATCGAAGCGATCATGGAGGTTTCCGGCCTGACCGCAACCGGTGACTACGAAATCGCACAATCCACTGGCCCCAGACTGCACGCCGTCTAAATCGAAGGAGAAGAGAATGTCGCGCTACATTAGAAAAACTATCCGCATTGCGTCGCTCGGCGCGCTGTTGCCCGGGCTGTTCGTCACGTCGGCTTATGCGACGGGCACGAATATGCCCTGGGAAGCTCCGCTTCAAAACATTCTGGACTCCGTTCAGGGTCCTGTTGCCAAGGCGCTCGCGGTGATCATCATCATCGTCACCGGGCTTACGCTGGCCTTCGGCGAAACGTCGGGTGGTTTTCGCCGCCTGATCCAGATCGTCCTGGGCCTTTCCATCGCCTTCGCCGCGTCGAGTTTTTTCCTGTCGTTCTTTTCGTTCGGCGGTGGGGCGCTGATCTCGTGAGCACCGAGGGCTTCGAGATTCCGCTGCACAGGTCTCTGACCGAGCCGATTTTGTTGGCCGGTGCGCCGCGAGCGGTCGCGATTGTCAACGGAACGATTGCGGCCGCTTTGGGTCTCGGCCTTCGCATGTGGATCGCGGGCCTTGTTCTTTGGCTTGCCGGTCACTCGATCGCGGTGTTTGCCGCCAAGCGCGATCCCGATTTTGCCGATGTGCTGCGGCGGCATCTGAAACAACGGTCTCATCTCTCATGCTGAATCTGGCTGAATATCGCCGCAAATCGGATCGACTGGCCGATCATCTGCCTTGGGCGGCGTTGGTGGCGCCCGGCGTCGTGCTGAACAAGGATGGCAGTCTCCAGCGTACGTTTCGTTTCCGCGGACCAGATCTGGAAAGTGCGACAGAGGCGGAACTGCTCGCGGCCTGTGCGCGCGTCAACAACGTGCTCAAACGCTTCGGCTCTGGCTGGGCATTGTTTTTTGAAGCGGATCGCACTCCGGCCGTCGAATATCCGAATTCCATTTTTCCGGACCCCACGTCACGCCTTGTAGATGCCGAACGGCGGGCGTCCTTCGACGGCGCTGCCGCCGCACACTATGAGAATGCCTATTACCTGACGATGACGTTCATGCCGCCGCCGGATCGCACCGCGCGGACCGAGCGTGCCCTGATCGAGCGCGACGCAACCGAAAACACCCGCAACTGGCGCGAGGAATTGGACGCGTTCACCGCCGAAACGAACCGCGCCTTCGATCTTCTGGGCCAATTAATGCCGGAGATTGCCCCGCTCGATGACGCCCAAACGCTAACCTACCTTCATGGAACGATTTCCACGAAGCGTCACCGCGTTCGGGTACCTGACAGCCCGATTTACCTCGATGGCGTCCTGGTCGACACGCCGTTGAGCGGCGGCCTCGAACCGATGCTCGGAAATCTCCATTTGCGAACCCTTACGGTTCTCGGTTTCCCTAATACGACCCGGCCGGGTGTGCTGGACGCGCTCAACCATCTCGATTTTTCGTATCGCTGGGTTACGCGCTTTATCGCGCTCGATAAAACCGAAGCCAGCAAGGCGCTCACCAAAATCCGTCGCCAATGGTTCAACAAGCGCAAGTCCATTGCCGTGATGCTGCGCGAGGTCGTTCACAACGAACCTGTCGAGCTTCTGGATTCCGATGCGGACAACAAGGTGGCCGACGCCGATCAGGCGATGCAGGCGCTCGGCGGAGATCACGTCTCCTTCGGCTATGTCACCGTCACGGTGACAGTGATGGATGCGAACGCCGCCACCGTCGAGGAAAAAGTCCGTGCTATCGAGCGCGTCATCAACGGCCTCGGCTTCACGACAATCCGCGAAAGCCTAAATGCCGTCGAGGCATGGCTCGGGAGTCTGCCCGGACACCTTTATGCCAATGTGCGTCAACCCCTCATCCATACGCTGAACCTCGCGCATCTCATGCCTCTGTCATCTGTGTGGGCGGGCCCCCCGCGCAACGACCACCTTGGAGGTCCACCGCTCTTCTACGCAGAGACTAACGGCTCGACGCCGTTCCGCTTTTCCACCCATGTCGGCGATGTCGGGCACATGCTCATCGTCGGGCCAACGGGCGCCGGCAAATCGGTTCTGCTGTCGTTGATGG
>DATCEI010000235.1:0-8224 GCA_036510185.1 Rhizomicrobium sp.
GGCCCATCCGCAGATCACGCTGGCTGTGAACGTGTCGGGCACCACGGCGGGCGATCCGGCATGGCTTCAGTCCTTCATCAAATATGTGCGCGCCAACGGCGAAGTGGCGAGCCGTCTTATCATCGAACTCACCGAAACCGCGGCGCTGCATCATTTCGAAGAGAATGCACGCTTCGTGTCGCAATTGCGCGAGATGGGCTGCCGCGTCGCCATCGACGATTTCGGCGCGGGCTACACCTCGTTCCGCAATCTGCAGATGCTACGCGTGGATACGGTGAAGATCGACGGCGCCTATGTGCGCGGGCTTTCCTCATCGCCGGAAAACCGCATCTTCGTGCGCACGCTCGTGGATCTGGCCAAGAACTTCAATTTGAAAACTGTGGCGGAATGGGTCGGCTCGGATGAAGACGCCGCACTGCTGCAAAGCTTCGGCGTCGACTACTTCCAGGGCTTCCACTTCGGCGAGCCGAATCTGAAACCGGATTGGTTGAAGTCCTAAGCGCTTAATTCGTTCTGCCATCGTCCGACAGGCCGGAAATACACAAGCATGATTCGATTTTCGTATTATGTTTAAACTATAATAGCGGCATGATCTGCAAGGATGGCTCCAGCGCCCCTGTCGAAGGGGCGATGGTTAGTTGAGTCGAATGACAGGCCGAGTGCGCCGAGTGCTTTGTCCCATAGCTGAGGATCGCCAAGCCAGCCAAATTTGTCGCTAAGATTTCCTGGAACTTGTGGCAACAGAATAAACGTGTATTCAGTTTGAAAAAAAAGCGGTTCAAGACATCCCGCTATATGATCAGTGGCCTCTACCTGTTCGCGTACAAAGACAATGCGATTGTTGGGAGAGTTCAGGGCCAAAAATTTGTTTACCAGTGCAGCGGTTCGGCTTTTGGGTAACTCTATTGTATCCAGCCAATTGGGCAATATGGCCCCCACATTTCCATTTTCGCGTGGGAATTCATGGTGCAGGTGAAAGTTCAATCCACGGTGCCGGACTGTCATTGCATCGGTGCTAAGTTCTAATTGGGTCGGGTCGTAGAGATATTCAATGTCCATGCGGCGCAAAAAACCAGCAACGCCTGGATTGGAAGTAATCCACCAATCGAATGGGAGCGCGCCGCGAAAATTATAAAAACGGCGGAGATTGTAAGCCAAGGCACAACGCGCCCCGAGACTTACAATATATGTTGCGGGCGCTGTTCTGAAATCTTGAAGCGACAAGTACATGGTCTTCTCCGGTCGCACGACACGAAAAATACTGCATATAAAATAAACTATCCTCATTAAAAACCGTCAGATTCATTGGGTCAACCTGCAGCAGTATGAATTTTGACTTTCCGGAAGGATAGACGATAGCGGAGATGCATGGCAGATGATCTTTGACTTGGGCTATTTCGCAGGCTTTCATTTCGATGAACCGAATTTGAAACCGGGCCGGTTGAAGGCTTAAGCTTTGCGTTCCCGCGCCAATTCCTGGAGCTGTTTGCGCATCGCTTCGATCTCACCTTTCAACTCGGTGATTTCTTCCGACGGCTTGGCTTTCGCTTCGCCGCCGTTGGCGCGCGCGGGCGTTTCCTCTTCGCCGGGGCGCATCATGCCTGCCGTGAAAGGCGAGAACATTTTCATCGCGCGCTCGAAGATAGCGAGGTTCTGCCGCGTGAGATTTTCGATGGCCTGCGTGCCGCCGCCCAAAGCTTCCGCCACGCGCGACTTCATCGCGTCCTGATTCTTCGTGAAGCTTTCCATCGTCATGTCGAGATAGCCCGGCACGAACGCCTGCAAACTGTCACCATAAAACCGGATCAGCCGCCGCAGGAACTGGATGGGTAGAAGGTTCTGCCCCTTGGCTTCTTCTTCGAAAATAATCTGTGTGAGAACCGACCGCGTGATCTCGTCTCCCGTGCGCGCATCGCGCACTTCGAACTCCGTGCCGTCCTTCACCATCTGCGCCAGATGATCCAGCGTCACATAGGATGAGGTCTGCGTGTTGTAGAGACGCCGGTTCGCGTATTTCTTGATGATGACCGGACCGTCCGGGGAAGTGCGTTCCGTCATGTCCTGCCCGAGGTTGTGATTTTTGCGCGCTGCAATATATCTAGCTCAGCACCTATATCTACGGGCTGTCCAGTGGCTTTTGCGCGTTCGCGGCCCCGGAAGCTCCGCCGAAGCGGTGCTAAGCCTTTGACGGAAAGGCGTGATTCCGTCGCAGTTTACCAACGCTCGCGTTCGCGGCATTTTGCGGGCGGCGCAGCAAACCAGAAACTCGGGTGGAGGAATTCATGGAAGACGTGGTCATCGTTTCGGCGGCGCGAACGGTGGTGGGTTCCTTCAATGGGGCCTTCGCCAATGTGCCCGCACACGATCTGGGCAAGGCCGTCATCGCCGACGTGCTCAAGCGCGCCGATGTCTCGGGCAAGGATGTCTCCGATGTCATCCTTGGCCAGATTCTGACGGCAGCGCAGGGCCAGAACCCCGCCCGTCAGGCCTCCATCAATGCGGGCCTGCCGGTCGAGACGCCCGCCTGGATCGTGAACCAATTGTGCGGCTCGGGCCTGCGCGCGGTGGCGCTCGGCTATCAGCAGATCACCAATGGCGATGCGGCCATAGTGGTTGCCGGCGGCCAGGAATCCATGAGCCAGGCGCCCCACGCGGCCTATCTGCGCGCGGGCACCAAGATGGGCGACATGAGCTTCATCGATACGATGATCCGCGACGGCCTCTGGGATGCTTTCAACGGCTACCACATGGGCGTCACGGCGGAGAACGTCGCCCGCGAATGGCAGATCACGCGCGAGCAGCAAGACAAATTCGCGGTTGCCTCGCAGAACAAGGCCGAAGCCGCCCGCAAATCCGGCCGCTTCAAGGACGAGATTACGGCGGTCGTGGTCAAGGAGCGCAAGGGCGAGCGCGTCGTCGATACGGATGAGTTCATCCGCGACGGCGTGACCTATGATGGTATTTCCGGCCTCAAGCCCGCCTTCCAGAAGGACGGCACGGTCACGGCGGCCAATGCGTCGGGCATCAATGACGGTGCCGCCGCCGTTGTGCTGATGAGTGCGAAGGAAGCGCAGGCACGTGGGTTGAAGCCGCTGGCGCACATCAAAAGCTGGGCAAGTGTCGGCGTCGATCCGAAAGTGATGGGCTCAGGCCCGATCCCGGCGTCACGCGCAGCCCTCAAGAAAGCGGGCTGGCAGGCATCCGATCTCGATCTGGTCGAAGCGAACGAGGCATTTGCCGCGCAGGCCTGCGCCGTCAACAAGGACATGGGCTGGGACACCAATAAGGTGAACGTAAACGGCGGCGCCATTGCCATCGGCCATCCGATCGGCGCGTCAGGCGCACGCGTGCTCGTGACGCTGCTGCACGAAATGCAGAAGCGCGATGCGCGCAAAGGCCTCGCCACGCTGTGCATCGGCGGCGGCATGGGCATTGCTATGTGCGTGGAACGATAGTTTAGAACGAAAACATCTAAGGGAGCTGTGAGAATGTCGAAGGTCGCGTTGGTGACGGGGGGCACGCGCGGGATTGGCGCTGCGATTTCCATTGCGTTCAAGAATGCCGGTTACAAAGTTGCGGCAAATTACGGCGGCAATGACGAAGCAGCCGCCAAGTTCAAAGCCGAACACGGCATTGCCGTTTTCAAATGGGATGTCGGCGATTTTGCGGCCTGTGCAGCAGGAATCAAGGACGTCGCGGGCGCGCTCGGCCCCATCGACATTCTCATCAACAATGCGGGCATCACGCGCGATGCGATGCTGCACAAGATGACGCCGGAGCATTGGCGCGATGTGATGCGGGTCGATCTGGACTCGATATTCAACATGAGCCGTCACGTCATCGATTCCATGCGCGAGCGCAATTTCGGCCGCATCGTCAACATCTCCTCGATCAATGGCCAGAAGGGCCAGATGGGGCAGACGAATTATTCCGCCGCCAAAGCGGGCATTGTCGGCTTCACCAAGGCATTGGCTCAGGAAACCGCAAAGAAAGGCATCACCGTCAACGTCATCGCGCCCGGCTATATCGACACCGAGATGCTACAGGCCGTGCCGGAGAAGGTGCTGGAAAGCATCATCGCCACGATCCCTGTGGGCCGCCTCGGCAAAGCCGATGAGATCGCCAAGATGGCGCTGTTCCTCGCGGGCGACGACGCCGCCTTCATCACCGGCGCGACCATGACGGTCAACGGCGCGCAATATATCGCGGGATAATCAGACGTTGGATGCGCTGATGGGCATTGAAGCGCAAGCGCTGACATGCCTCAGGGGCGGACGCGTCGTCTTTCGCGATTTGAGTTTTCAGGTCGAGGCGGGCGAAGTGCTTGCCATCGAAGGCGCGAACGGTGCGGGCAAAACCTCGCTACTGCGCATGGTGGCGGGGTTTCTGGTACCCGCCGCGGGTGCGATCCGTTTGCGCACGAAATCCGGCGGCCAGATTTTCTACGACGACGAACGCGGAAAATTCGCCGGTTGGCTCGGCCATCACGACGCCGCCAAGCCGCAGCTGACGGCGCGTGAAACGCTGATTTTTTTCGCGCGATTGTATGATGTTGATGAACCCGCCGAACCCGCGCTTGAAGAAGCGGGCCTTGCGCGCGCCGCCGATCTGCCGTGCCAGTTTCTGTCGGCGGGCCAGAAGAAACGATTGGCATTGGCGCGGCTGAAACTTTGTCAGCGTCCACTGTGGCTGCTGGATGAACCGCTGGCCGCGCTTGACGCCAACGGCAAAATCTTCGCCGCATCGCTGATCGCCGCGCATTGTGCCTTGGGCGGTATCGCACTGATCGCCACGCATGAGGCGCTTGGCCTTGATTGCACAAAGCTGGCGCTGGCATGAGCGCGTTCAACACATTGCTTTTCCGCGATGTGCGGCTTGCCTTCCGCGCGGGCGGCGGGGCGATGCTGGCGCTGGCCTTCTTTGCAAGTGTGGCGATGCTGGTGCCGCTCGGCATCGGATCGGATTTGCGCCTGCTTGCGCGTGTTGCCAGTGGGGTATTGTGGATCGCAGCCGTGCTCGCGGGGCTGCTCTCGCTCGACCGATTGTTTCAGGCCGATTTCGAGGATGGTTCTCTCGATCTCATCACGTTGTCACCTTTGCCGCTGGAAGGCGCATCGTTTGCCAAGATCGCAGCCCATTGGCTGACGACGGGCCTGCCGCTCACGCTTTTGTCGCCGGTTCTGGCGCTGATGTTCGGAATGCCGCCGCGCGTATGGGGGCCGCTAGCGTTTTCGCTGCTCATCGGCACGCCCGCCGTCAGCGCCGTCGGCGCGGTGGGTGCGAGCCTCACGCTTTCCATCAGGCGCGGCGGATTGATCCTGCCGCTGATCGTGCTGCCCTTGCTAGCGCCTGCCGTTATCTTTGGGGCGGGCTTTGTGATCGGCGTGCTCGACAATCTGCCGAACGGCGCGTTGTTGCTGCTCGCGGCGTTTTCGTTTGCGTCTCTGCTATTGTCCCCATTCGCATCGGCCGCCGCCGTGCGCCTCAACCTCGGAAGCTGAGATGTTCGCCTACGCCAATCCGAAAAAATTCATGGATCTGAGCGGCCGCATCCTGCCGTGGCTTGCTATCACATCCGCATTGTTGCTCGGCGCTGGCCTTTACCTCGCATTCAAAGCGCCGCCCGATTACCAGCAGGGCGACACGGTTCGCATCATGTTCGTGCATGTGCCTGCTGCATGGACAGCGATGATGGCCTATGCGCTGATGGCGCTGTCTGCGGCCATTGGCCTGATCAACCGCCATCCACTGGCCGATGTGGCGGCGAAAACCGCGGCTCCGCTCGGCGCGCTGTTCACCGCGCTTGCGCTCATCACCGGCTCGCTGTGGGGCAAGCCGATGTGGGGCGCGTGGTGGGTGTGGGATGCGCGGCTGACCTCGTTCCTGATTCTGCTGTTTCTCTATCTGGGCTACATCGCATTGTGGAACGCGATCGAGGATGAAACACGCGCCGCGCGCGCCACCGCCATTCTTGCCATTGTGGGCGCGGTGAACCTGCCCATCATCGAATTTTCCGTCGAATGGTGGAGCACGCTGCATCAGGGCGAAAGCATCTTGCGCAAAGGCGGCCCACTGATCGCGCCGGTATTCCTCTGGCCGCTTGCGGCGATGGCGCTGGGCTACACGTTTTTGTTTTCTACGCTCTGGATCGTCCGTATCAGGACGGAAATCCTGAACCGCCGCGCCCGCGCGCTGCAAATGAGCGCGGCATGACCGAATTCCTCGCACAAGGCGGATATGCAGCGTTCGTCTGGCCCGCTTATGGCGTGTCGGTCATCGGCATTATTGCTGCAGTCGCGATTGTCTGGCGGGCCTACACACAGGCCAAGGCTCGTCTCGCCGCGCTGGAACCGCGCAAGTCATGAAGCGGATCATCTATGCCGTTCCGGTCCTTGCGTTTCTGGGGCTGGCCTATCTTCTCTTCGACAGTCTGATCCGCCCCCATGCGCCGGATGAATTGCCGTCCGCACTCATCGGCAAGCCCGCGCCCGCGCTCGTGTTGCCGCCGCTGGATGCCGCGACGCAGGGTTTCGGCCCGGCGGATTTGCGTCAGGGCCACGTAACCGTCGTGAACATCTTCGCCTCCTGGTGCGAGCCGTGCCGTGAGGAAGCGCCTGTGCTGGCAAGCCTGTCGCGCGAAAAACGCTTTGCGTTCTACGGCTTCGTTTACAAGGACACGGCGCTGAAGGCGCGCGCCTTTCTCGATGAAATCGGCAATCCCTTTGCCCGCATCGGCCTCGATGCCGATGGGCGCGCAGGCATCGAGTGGGGTGTCTATGGCGTGCCGGAGACGTTCGTGGTCGATGGGCGCGGAATAATCCGTGAACGGATTGTCGGTGCGCTGACGGATCAGAAACTGCACGACGAACTTTTCCCGGCGGTCGCGAGCGCCCAATCTTCAACACTTGGTAAATAATTTCTGAAATGTTCAGATCATGCAAATCAGTTCAACCAATCTCATCGCGGCGCAACAGGCGATGGCCGTGCGCCCGCGCGCCGAAGTGACGCCGCCGGAAAAATTCGAACCGCTCTTCGACAAACAGGCCGCTTCTCAGGCGCAGCCTTCAACGGGCACACAAGCCTCGCCCACCGCAAACGCGCAACCATCCGCGCCCGCCCAAATGGGCAGCCTGCTCGACATCCGCGTTTAGATAGAACGGCTTACCCGCGCCGGTGCTTCACGCGCCGCTTCGGCTGCGCTTCCTCGCCGCCATCAAGCGTCGCGGCCGCGGACGCAATCGCAGCCAGCGATTTGATGAAGCGCGTGCGCTCCGCAGGCGGCAACGCATCGAGCAGCGCGCGTTCCGCGCGATCCGCCGCATTGCGCGCGGACCGCAAGGCTTTGCGCCCGTTCTGCGTGATGGCAACCGCGTTGGCGCGCGCGTCTTCTTCGGTGCGTTCGCGCGACAAAAGACCTTTTTCCAGCATCCGCCGCACCATTTCCGCGAGCGTGGAGCGGTCAATGCCCGTCATCTCCACCAAAGCGGTCTGGCTGACGCCTTCATTGTGCTCCAGCGCGGCGAGCACCGTGAATTGCTGCTTGGTCAATTCATGCGCGCCGGCCTCGCGCGCATAAAGCTCCCCGTAGAATTGCTGGCAGCGCCGGATCAGATAGGACGGCGCCTCCGCAAGTTCGAAACCACCGTTCGGCTTGCGCGAATTTTTTATCATATTCACCCCTAACCCCAAGCGAACAAAGAATTGTCCTGCGTTCTAATTCGTTCCGGCGTTTTTAGAATTTCCCGAGAAACGCAATCGATACGTCTATGCGGACCAAGCTCGCGGTGAAACATTAGACGAAAGTTTATCGTTACGACAACTGTTCCGGCGCGAATGAATTACAATTCTTGCTGCGGATCAAGCGGAGATGTTTCGGTCTCGATCTGATGCCGGCCGATCAGCGGCGTTTGCGCCATCGCGAACAGGAAGAATAGCGCGGTAATTCCCCACACCTTGAAATCCACCCATATCGCAGTGGAGAAGTTCCTCCACACGATCTCGTTGAGCACGGCGAGGAACAAAGCGAAAAAACCCCAGCGCAATGTAAGTTTGCGCCAGCCCTCGTCGGTCAGTTCAAAGAGCCGCGCGAAGGCATGTTTGATGAACAGTCGCTCAAAAGCGAGGCCGCCAAGCAACAGCGCGCCGAAAAATGCATAGAGCACCGTCGGCTTCATCTTGATGAAGATGTCGTTTTTTAAATAAAGCGTCAGTCCGCCCATGATCA
>DATCEI010000236.1:0-4159 GCA_036510185.1 Rhizomicrobium sp.
ATGCTGGCGGGCCTGTTCGAGGCGTTCGAGGGCGTGCCGCGGCCGTTTGTGCTGAAATGCTCCGGCGGGCAGGACCGCACGAGTTTTGCCGCCGCCCTTTACATCATCCACCGCGACGGCTGGGGCGCGATGGAAATTGCGCGTGCGCAATTCGCGCGGTTTCCCTATCTGCATTTTCCCAAACGGCATCAGCGCTGGCTGAAACGCTTTCTCGATTATGCGGCGCTGGCGGCGGCAGGGCGGCCCATCGCGCAATGGGTGCGCGAATTCTACACGCCCGAACAATTGGCGGAATGGCTGGACGCGAACGGCCATCGCGGCACGTACAAGGAAGTGTTCACGAAGCCCGAGGCCAGCCGCTGGCAATGGTGAGGCTGTCGATTGCGCCGGGCGTGATCTTGTGGCGTGAAAGGTTTGATCGCGCGGCGCAGGTTTTGCTGTTGAACGATGTGATGGCGCGCGTGGTGGACGCGCCGTTTTATCGTCCCACAATGCCCAAAAGCGGCGCACCATTTTCCGTCGAAGAAACGAATTTCGGATCGTTAGGATGGGTGTCGGATCGCAACGGCTATCGCTATGCGCCGATGCATCCCGTTACAGGCAAAGCATGGCCGGAGATTCCGCCCGTGCTGCTCGATCTCTGGCGCGAGACGACGGACTACCCCGTGGCTCCCGAATGCTGCCTCGTCAATCTCTATCGTGAAGGCGCGCGCATGGGATTGCATCAGGATCGCGATGAGGAAGCCGACGCGCCCGTGCTTTCGGTTTCGCTGGGCGATGATGCGCTGTTTCGCATCGGCGGCGAGACACGGCGCGGGCCAACGCAAAGCCTCACTTTGTCTTCCGGCGATGTGCTGACTTTCGGCGGCCCGGCACGCCGCGCCTTTCACGGCATCGACAAGATCGCTCCCGGCACCTCCACGCTGGTCGAGGGAAGAATCAATCTCACCTTGAGAAGGGTCAAAAAAACGCCCGGTCAGGGGGGCTGACCGGGCGTTCGCGCCATTACGCGCTGGGTATCGGGAGGGGATGACCGATACCCGACGAGAAACAATCATCTGGCGTGCGAGCGGGGGGGCAGTGCCTGCCGGACGACCGTTTCTCAAGAAGTAAGCTAGGTATGGAAGCCACATGTTTCAACTAATTTTTTCGCAATGTCGAAAATAATGGAAAAAGAGATGACAGTGACAAATTTGCTACAAATTTATTGGGCGGATCAGGGGCCGGAAGAAAGCCGCTTTTCAAGGCTCTCCCGCCAGGACGGGGCGAGTTTCGGCGTGGCCGCGGTGCGCCTGCGTGACTCCAAGGACACAGCGGGATCGAAGCGCGCGGTGAACACCTCCCGCACCGTGGGCGCGGTTTCGTCGGTTTCAATGCGCGTGAGCAGGACATCGCGGGCGGGTGCGTCACCTTCTGCAATCACGCGCAGATACCAGCCGCAGCGGCCGGAATGCGTGAGCAGGCTGGGCGCGGTGGGCCGGTTCGCGTGGATGGCGAATTTGAAACAGGGCGCGCGCGGTTCGCTCACCTCCAGCACCGCATCGCCCCAGCGGAAACGGTCGCCGATGCGCACTTTGGTTTCATCGGCGCCCGCAAGCGTGAGGTTTTCGCCGAACAGGCCCGGCGCACATTGCAAGCCGTGCTCGCCCTGCCACCACGGCCAATGATCGGTGGGATAGGCATAGATCGCCTTGTGCAATCCTCCGTGTACGGAAAGATCGGCCTGTTCGTCGCCATCGATGTTGAGCATGCCGACAAACACGTTTGCATCCGCCACCGGCTTTTTCGCGATGCCCGACAGCACATCCTCGCCATGAAGGCGCGTGAGGAGGCGGGGACGCGCGACATTGGTGGAGAGCAGCAGCAACTCCATCAAAGCTTCCCGAAATCGCGCGCGGTTGCGTCGATGGCGGCTTTCAGCTTGGCGATGATCTCTTCCACTTCCGATTCCGAAATGATGAGCGGCGGGGCCAGCACCATTGTGTCGCGAATGGCGCGGCAGACAAGGCCGGAGCGGAAACAATAATTGCGGCAATGCGTGCCGACGTCTTTGTTTTTGGAAAAAAACTTTCGCGATTGTTTGTTGGGCACTAATTCGATGGCGGCAAGAAGGCCGATGCCGCGCACTTCACCCACGAGCGGATGATCGTCGAAGGTTTCGTGCAGGCGGCGCTGGAAATAAGGCCCGATGTCGTTCTTCACGCGCGTGACAAGCCCGCGTTTTTCGAGCACTTCGAGATTCTTCAACGCCACCGCGCTGGCAACCGGATGGCCGGAATAGGTGTAGCCATGCACGAGTTCTTCATTGGCGTTGGCAATCGCCTCGCCCATATGCGTGCCCAGTGAGATCGCCGAAATCGGCTGATAGCCGGAGGACAGTCCCTTCGCCATCGTCATAATGTCGGGCGCGATGTTGTAAGTCTGCGCGCCGAACCATTCGCCCGTGCGGCCGAAGCCCGTGATGACTTCATCCAGATGCAGCAGCACATCGTATTTCGTGCAGATGCGTTGCACCTCCGGCCAATAAGTCGATGGCGGAAAGATCACGCCGCCCGCGCCTTGCACAGGTTCGGCGGAAAACGACGCGACACGATCAGCACCCAATTCCAGAATTTTCTCTTCGAGCTTGCGCGCGATCAGAAGCCCGAATTCTTCCGGGCCAATATCGCCGTAGCCCGCCGCCTGCGCACCGAACCAGTAAGGTGCAGGCACTTTCTCGAAACCGGGAAGCGGCAAATCCCATTGCGGGTGCATGGGCGTGAGGCCGGACAGAGACGCCGCCGCGAACGTCACGCCGTGATAGGCATAATCGCGGGAAATGTGAATTTTCTTCTGCGGCTTCTTTTGCAGGTTCCAGTAATAACGGATGAGTTTGAGCGCGGTGTCGTTCGCCTCCGATCCGGAATTGGCAAACAGCACGCGATCATGGCCTTCGGGCAAAAGCGTTGCCAGCTTGGCCGCAAGCTCCACCGTGTAGGGATTGGTCGTTTTGAAAAAATGGTTGTAATAGGGAAGCGTTTTCAGCGCCTCGCATCCGGCCTCGGCCAATTCCGCATTGCCGTAACCCACCTGCACGCACCACAGGCCGGCCATGCCGTCGATGATTTTGTGGCCTTCGGAATCCCACAGATAAACGCCCTGCCCGCGCGTAACGACACGCACGCCTTCTTTTGCGAGGGCTGCCGTATCGCTGAACGGATGAATATGATGGGCGGCGTCCAGCGCCTGCCAATGTCTGGTCTGATTATGCGTCGTGTCGCTCATGGATTTCTCTGCGTTGCGTGAAAAGAAAATGCGATGCGGAAAAACGCATCGCCGCTACGGGTTGAAACCGATGCGGGCGCAGAGAACCAGAAGGGCCTGTTTGAGCGTCATGGACACAAACCTATCATTTGGCCGCGCTCAAATCCATTACGCGGTGTTGCGCACAGAGTCGCCAAACGCTGCGAATAGCGCACGCGAAACGGGATTCTCCGCCCATTTCCATTCGGGATGCCATTGCACGGCCAGCAGGAACGCTTTCGCATCCGGCATGGAGACGGCTTCGATGGTGCCGTCAGGCGCTTGCGCTTCCACGCGCAGGCGCGGCGAAAGACGATCGATGCCCTGACTGTGCAGCGAATTGATCGAAAAGCGCCGCTCAGGCAGAAGCCGCGCCAGCATGCCGCCTTCTTGCACAGTGACCTCATGTGCAGGTCCATATTGCACATCGAGCGGCGCGTTCTTGTCTTCGCGATGATCGACGCGGCCCGGCAATTCCTGTAGATGTTGATGCAGTGTGCCGCCCAGCGCCACATTCAATTCCTGAAACCCGCGGCAGACGCAGAAGACGGGCTTGCCCATCTCGATGGCGGCATTGAGCAACGGCAATGTCGTTTCATCGCGATGCTCATCCTGCAACACGCCTTCGCGCGGCGACGGCCCGCCATAAAGCTTCGGCGAAACACTCGACGGCGAGCCTGTGAAGAACAATCCGTCCACGGCGCTCAAAATTTCGCTGGGCGCAATCGCGGGCGACAACACGGGCAGCAACACCGGCAACAGCCCTGCGCCATCGCGCAACGCCGTGATGTATTTCTCGCCCACCATGTGAAAGGGATGCGGCCCCACCATGCGCCGGTCGCACGGGATGCCGACCAGTGGCGGATGCCAGGCCATT
>DATCEI010000237.1:0-8456 GCA_036510185.1 Rhizomicrobium sp.
CCGTGGTCTTGGCCAAACCGGGCATGCCCTCGATCAGGATATGCCCGTCGCATAACAGGCAGATGAGCATGTTGCGGATCAGCAATTGCTGGCCAACGATCCGGCCTTCCATGACCTTTCGCAGATCGCCGAGTTTGCGCACGGGCTGATCGGTGGGCATGGTTTTCAGGGGCTGCGCGGTGTTCATTGTTCTTCCTGATCGTTCGACAAAACGGACATAAGGGTCTTAGCAGGCGTGCGGTCCCAAGGATCGCCTTATTATGTGCCCGCGCCGGAGCTTACCGGATCAATGCTCACAGTCGCGGCGGTTTCCTCACCTGCGATAATTCGCCAAGCGACGCGATATTGCCTCATTGCGAGGCCGTCAATGGATTAAGAAAAATTGAGGAAGCTGAACGCTTGGCGAAACACAAAATAGACGATTATGTATATAGTTCAATTAGTTACGTCTGGCACGCCATGCCCGCTGGCGATCAACGTCCTTTCCTCGTCATCGTCGCTTTTGGCCGAGCGCCACTGTAAGCCGAAATATCGTTGAGGGGGTCGTCATGCGCATTTGCGGGCAACGGGCGCCGTGCCTGTTTTTTCTGAGTATCTTTATGCAGGCCGCCCGCGCTGACGACACAAATGCAGGCAGCGCGGGATACTCGCTGTTCGACCCCGTGCCCGATGCGGATATGCGCCCCTTTTGCACCGACCGGCCGACCAAAGGCACCGGCCCCTGCACGGTGGATGCAGGGCACCTCCAGATCGAATCCGACATCTCCAATGTCACGCTGCAAAACAGTGATGGGATCGCGACGGATACCTATGTCTACACAAGCCCGAATTTCCGGTTGGGCATCACGGACAACATGGATGTGGAAATGAATCTGTCGCCTCTCGTTGAGGTGACGATTCATGACAACAACACCGGCCGGCGCACGGACATTTCCGGCTTCGGAGATATTTTCCTGCGCGTAAAGACCAATCTCGTAGGCAACGGCAGCGGCGATTTCGGCATGGCGCTCGATCCCTATTTGAAATTGCCGACGGCGCCGGCCGGAATCGGAAACGGCGCGGTCGAAGGCGGTTTGGTGGCGCCGCTGGCATTTGCATTATCCGATGTGTGGTCACTGTCGGTCGTGCCGGAAATCGATGTCCTCAAAAATGCGCTGAACGATAACAGGCATGCCAATGGCGCGCTGTCACTCGGAGTCACGCGCACGATCTCCGATGCGGTTTCGCTATCGGCCGAAATCTGGGGCGATGTGGACGGTGATCCGTCCGGCACTGTGGCGCAGGAGTCTTTCGACATTGCTGGCACATGGCAACCGCCCGGAATCACCGCGCTTCAATTCGATGCCGGAGCGAATTTCGGTTTGAACGCGAACACACCGGGCGCGCAGTTGTATGTTGGCGTTTCACGCCGGTTTTGAGGAAGTTTTGAGAAGATAGGTGAACTCGCTTGCGGGAATGCCGTAGTGGTCGAGCATTCTTGCGAGATGATCGATGTGCCGCCACGAGAAGTAGCTGCTTCCTCGTCCCTGTGTTCCGCGATTGAAGCGGTGCAGGCCGCGTTCGTTCCATACCGCTTCGATGGCGCGGCGGCACGCATCCTGCGAACGCGGAACACCAGCATGTTGCAACGCCACCGACAGCGTTTCCGTGGGATCGCGCAGAAACTCGCCATAGTTCAGAACGCAGACGCGATCCGGTTGCTCGCGCGCGTATTCCAGCCACGTCGCGAAATAGCCCGCATACCACGGGCCGAATATGTCGATCAGATAATTGGCTTTCCGTTCGCGGGAAAACTCCAGGAAACCTTCAGGGATCGTGCAATTCAAACCGTCCTGCCGCGCGGCCTGATCGCTCTCCAGCATGTCCCAATAGGATGCCAGCATATCGGCGATGGGACGAAGCATGATGACCGGCCTCAGATCGAAGGCTTCCAGAAAGCGGCGGTTGGCGGGCAATGCCTGCATATGCACATGCGTGACCAGTGTGCTCTCGCTCAGGCCGCCGAGATAATAAGACAATAATATCGGCAGATAGGGTTGAGCGTCGCGGCCGCCCTGCGCGTGGACGATGCGTACGAGCTGGCCGTTCACCGCTTCGATGGCAGCAGAACGCAGGAATGTTCCGGCGGCTTTCGGCGGAAACGCGAAGATGATTGCAGGCCGCCGCGCGCCCAGGCTGTGCAGATACTCGCCGTAAGCGCCGGCAAATGTGCCGTCATTGTCCGGTTGCGCGAAGGCAGCGCTGATCGCCGTTTCGTCGAGAACGGGGCACATGCAAGCACCCAATCAATTCACGCGGACCGTAAAGCGGCACGGCGCGGAAGGATTGTCGGCGATGGTTTTTAATCGTGTCCACGCCGGTGATTTGCGACAAAGTTTTACAATGTGCGTACGAGGCGCGCTATGGCTCGGTCTGTTGCGTGGGCGAAGCGCGCTCCGACTGAATCGTGGCATAACCGATCAGAATCGATCCCAAGAACATGATGGCGACCACGGCAAGACAAACGACAAGAACGACTCTCGGATTGACGCGATCCTGCTGGTTCGGCATCGGCACGCCTCGATTAAAGAAATGACATGAATCGTCAATTCGATAGGCCATTTCTCCCATCTATCGCGCGCGGACGCCATCGGCTAATTCCCCGCACGCCCCAGCACCTCATCGAGCTTCACGCCCATTTTCTCCAGCAACGCGATGAGCATTTCGTTCTGCCGTTCGAGGTGATGCAGAACGATTTCGATTTCTTCTTCCGCCTTCACGTTCACATCCAGATCGTGCTCGGCGCGCGCCTCGGCGTGGCGGCCCTGAATGTTCTGCCCCACCATGATGAGCGGCATCAGGAGGATCTGGATCATGTTCGAGATGAACAGCCAGAAAACAAAGCCCATCGGCGGATCGAACCGCAAATTCACAGGCGCCAGGAAATTCCAGCCGAGCCACAGCGCCGTCCATACGAAAATGAGCAGAAAGAAGCCCATCGTCCCGATGCGGTCGGTGATCCAGATCGCGAGCTTGTCCAGATTGCTGAATTTGGCGACGGTCGCCCGATAGGTGTTTTTCAGCAGGTGGCGGCTTCTGATTTCATGAAGCGTTTGTAATGATGACATGGGTTTCCCTCCCCCTTCAAAACCGCGGCCGGCCCATATTTCCCCTTTTGCGGCCGAATTCAAACCGGGCCGCGCCGGAGCGCCCAAAAACAAAAAAGGCGGGCTTCGCGCAAACCCGCCTTAGTCGGTGCTACGGCAGGCAAGAAAAAATTCCCATTATGGGAATAGTCACAAGCACCTTCACGCCGCCTCGGGTTCGTGGATTCGAAGAGGCTTTCCGGTAGCAGAGCGCGCCGCCTTTGGCGGTCCGCGCAACACTTCGTCTCCACATAGATGCGCGTGAGTTCGCATCCGTAACCCTGTATGGCCTCACGTTAAATTCGCAGCATCAAATCCAATCCTCGTGCGTCCATGAAAACAGATGGGGCCGCAAAATGCCTTTTCAAGAGGCGCGCTGAATTTTATTCGAGCCTAACGCTGCGCTGCCCGTTTACAGAGCGTGGATAAACCGTGGATAGACCGTGGATAGATTTTTCGGGACTGACACTCAGCCGGCGCGCTCCCGCGCATTGGCGGAAATACGATGCGCGGCAATCGCATCCACGAAAGCCTTGCCGAAATCGCGCAGCTTGGATGTGCCCACGCCGCTGATCATGGCGAACTCCTGCAGATTGCGCGGCGTGCAGCGCGCCATTTCCAGCAGCGTCTTGTCGGAGAAAATCAGATAGGCGGGCAAGCTTCGCTGGGCGGCGATGTTCAAGCGAAGCTTTTTCAGCGCCGTGAACAATTCCGCTTCGGCATCGCTGATGACCGCACTTGATGCCGCGACGGCGCGTTCCCTGCGCGGCCGCGCGGAATCCTTGCGATACAGGAATTGTTTCTCACCACGCAGCAACGCCGCGCCCTCTTCCAGTACGCTAAGCCCGCCAAATCCCGCCGCATCGTGATGGAGAAATCCGCCGGCCACGAGCTGACGGACCAGCGAACGCCATTCCTCCTTCTTGCGCGCGGATCCCACGCCGAACGCAAGCAGGCGATTGTGCCCGCTATTGATGATCTTTTCCGTCTCCGCGCCGCGCAGAACATCGACAATGTGGGCGCTGCCATAGCGTTCGCCCGTTCCCAAAATCACCTGAAGTATCTGCTGGGCCTCGCGCGTGCCATCCGCCAGTTCAGCGGGACTCAAACAGACATCGCAATTGCCGCACGGCTCGGCTTCTTCGCCGAAATAGCCGAGCAGGACGCGACGGCGGCAATTTGGAGATTCACAATAACCCACAAGAGCCGCCAACCGCTGATGTTCGCGCCGCTTGCGCTCTTCGTTCGATTCTTCCTGATCGATGAACATTCGGCGCATGCGAATGTCGCCCTGCCCGAACAGCATATGCGCTTCCGCCGCAGCGCCGTCGCGGCCCGCGCGCCCGATTTCCTGATAATAGCTTTCCAGACTCGCGGGCAGATCGGTGTGGAAAACATAGCGCACATCGGATTTGTCGATGCCCATGCCGAAGGCGATGGTGGCCACCATCACCGTGTAAGGTTCGGTCATGAAAATATTCTGGTTGGCCTCACGCGCTTCCTTGCTCATGCCCGCGTGATAGGCCAGCGCCTTGATGTTTTGCGCGGTGAGAAGGGAGGCGGCCTCTTCCGTTCGCTTACGCGAGAGGCAATAGACGATGCCGCTTTGACCGGGATGGGCTTTGACGAAGGAGAGCAGCTGGTCCTTCCAGCCATGCTTCGCCGCCACCGTCAGTTTGATGTTGGGGCGGTCGAAGCCCAGCACAATCTGCTCGACTTTGCCGCCGAACAATCGCGCCGCGATATCGGCGCGCGTGTTTTCATCGGCGGTTGCGGTGAGCGCCATGATGGGCACGTTGGGGAACAGCGCGCGCAAGCGTGAGAGCGATTCATAATCGGGCCGGAACGCCGGGCCCCATTGCGAGATGCAATGCGCCTCGTCGATGGCGATGAGCTTGACGGGCAGTTTGCGCAGCGCGGCCAGCATCTGCTCCGTCATCAAACGCTCGGGCGAAAGATAGAGCAGCCGCGTTTGGCCCGAAGCCGCGCGCCGCCACGCCGCGACATTGTCATCGCGGCTGCGCGACGAATTGATCGTGTCCGCCGCCACGCCGACAAGTTTCAGCGCCGCCACCTGATCCTGCATCAACGCCACAAGCGGCGACACGACAATCGTGAGTCCGCCCAGCACCAGCGCGGGCACCTGAAAGCACAGCGATTTGCCGGAACCCGTCGGCATAACCGACAGAACATTGCGCCCATCCAGCACGGCATCCATCGCCGCCGCCTGACCGGGGCGAAAGGTGTTAAAGCCGAAAATGTCCTGCAGGATTTGCTGCTTCAAAATAACCGGCTCGTTTGGAGAATCCACGCCTGACTGCTCGTTTCGTCTCGGCTCGCCGAGCCGAAGCTCGCAGAGCATAGGCTGGTGGGCGCACCAGGATTCGAACCTGGGACCCGCTGATTAAGAGTCAGCTGCTCTACCGACTGAGCTATGCGCCCGATCCGGCGGGCGGATCGAAGGCCGCGCTAATAGCAGGGCCTCTCTGCCCTGTCCAGAAACGCCCGCGATCACAAAATTCCGCCCGCGCGGCGCGGGATTTCGACGCGCCTGTGGATATGTACGGACATCAAAAGCCCGAAGCCGAACATCACGCTGAGCATCGCCGTGCCGCCATAGGACAGAAGCGGCATGGGAATGCCGACAACGGGGATGAGGCCCATCACCATCGCGCCGTTGATCATAATGTAGAAAAAGAAATTGAGCGTCACGCCCATGGCGAGCAGGCGGCCGAACTGGCTGCGCGAGGCCATCGCGATGCGGATGCCGAAAAAAATCACCGCCATGAACAGCGCCAGCAGCGCGATGCTGCCGAGAAATCCGAATTCCTCGCCCAGCGTGGTGAAGATGAAATCGGTTTCTTTTTCCGGCAGAAAATTCAGGCGGCTTTGCGTGCCTTGCAGAAAGCCCTTGCCCGTGAGGCCGCCGGAACCGATGGCGATTTTCGCCTGCGTGATATTCCAGCCCGCGCCCAGCGCATCCGACGACGGATTGAGGAACGTCATCACGCGGCGCTTTTGATAATCGTGCAGGAATTGCCAGGCGATGGGCACGGCGGCGGCAACACCGGCAAGCGCAGGCGCGATCCACCACCATGAAAGGCCTGCGAGAAACAGCAGGCTGCAGCCATCGGCGACGAGAATGGTGGCCGTGCCGAGATTGGGCTGCACGAGCACGAGGCCCGCGGGAATGAAAATCATCGCGAGCGGCACGGCAAGAACGCGCGGGCTCGAAATATCCTCGACATTCTGGCTGTGCAGATAACGCGCGAGCGCCAGCACGAGCGAGAGTTTCATGAATTCTGAAGGCTGGAGCTGCAGCGGCCCCAATTCGATCCAGCGTTGCGCGCCGAGGCCGACATGGCCCGCAACTTCGACCGCGATCAGGAGCAGGAATGACAACGCATAAGCGGGATAGGCAAGCCGCATCCACCAGCGAATGTCCACGCATGCAGCACCCGCGAGAAGCACAAGCCCGATCCCGAAGCGCGTGATTTGCGCGCCCGCCCACGGCCACAGGCGGCCGCCCGCAACCGAATACAACATCGCAAAACCGGAACACGCGATGATCGCGATGAGCAGCACAAGCCGCCAATCCATCGCGAGAAGCTTGTCGCGAATCGTGAGGCCGCGCCGCGCGTCGATATAGGGCGTGCTCATGCGGCCGTCACCGGATAGGCGGTTTGCAGGCGGCGCGGATCGCGTTTCTGCGCGAAGAGAAGAATGTCGCGCACCATCTGCACATGCGGATGATCGGCGACCGCGCCATGCTCCATCACGATAGCGCAGGCATAGCGCGGTTTATCGGTCGGCGCGAAAGCGATGAACAGCGCGTGGTCGCGCAAATTCCACGGCAGGTTTTCGTTTTTCTGCACGCCGTGCAGGCGTTCTTCCTTCGTGATGACGCGCACTTGCGCCGTGCCGGTTTTGCCCGCCATTTCGAATCCGGCATCCGGGATGCGCCACGCATAGGCCGTTCCGCCCGCTTCATTGGCGACGGCGCTCATGCCGGAACGCACGGCGGCGAGCGCGTCATCGGAAAACGCCAGCGGTTCCGGCGTGGGGCGCGGCTCACGGGCATCGCCGACATTGTGCGCGATGCGGGGACTCACATTTTTGCCGCTGGCGATGCGCGCGGCCAGCGTGCAGAGCTGGATCGGCGTGACCAGCACATAGCCCTGCCCGATGCCTGCGACCAGCGTTTCGCCCTGTTGCCATGGCACGCCATAGGTTGCCTCTTTCCATTCCGCATCGGGAATCGTGCCCGCGCGCTCGCCGGGAATTTCAATTCCGGTCGGCGCGCCAAGGCCAAGTTTTCGTGCAGCGGCGGCGATGGCATCGATGCCGAGGCGGCGCGCGGTTTCGTAGAAGAAGACATCGCAGGATTGCTGGATCGCCTTGTGCAGATCGACCTGTCCGTGGCCGCCGCGTTTCCAGCAATGAAATTCATGATTGCCGAGCGTGACGCCGCCGGAACAAAACACCGAATAGCCGGGCACCGCGACGCCTGCCTCGACCGCAGCAAGCGCAACGGCGGGTTTGAACGTCGAACCCGGCGGATAGACGCCCGACAGAACCTTGTTCATCAGCGGCGTGTGGTCGTCGCTGGTGAGCGCACGCCATTGCGTGCTGTTGATGCCGGTGTTGAACAGGTTCGGATCGAAGCTGGGCGTGGAGGCGAGCGCCAGCACATCGCCGCTGTCCACATCCATGACGGCGCAGGCCGCACTTTCGGCGCCCAGCCGCTCATGCGTGAATTTCTGCAATTGGTAGTCGATGGTAAGATACACATCTTTCCCCGGCACACCCGGTTCTCGGCCCAATTCGCGGATCACGCGGCCATAGGCGTTGACTTCCTCGCGCGCGATGCCCGCCTGCCCGCGCACCTCGCGGTCGAATTTCTTTTCGATGCCGCGCTTGCCGATGCGAAAACCCGGTAGGTCTAGCAGCATGTCATTGTCATCCTGTTTATCCTCCGGGCCGACGGCGGCGACATAGCCAAGCACATGGGCAAGCGCGGCGCTGAACGGATAGTCGCGCGTTTCGCCGACATCGGGCAGCACGCCGGGCAGATAGGGCAAATGCAGATTGACGCGCGCAAAATCTTCCCAGCTAAGATTTTCGATCACGGAAACCGGGATGAACGGCTTGTTCTGCGCGATCATGTGCAAGGCTTTTTCGCGCTGCTGATCGGTGATCGCGATGACGCGGGACAGCGCGTTCAACGAATCTTTCACGCTGCCCACCTGTTCGGGGATCAGCAGCACGCGGTAATTGCGCCGGTCGTTCGCAAGCTCGATTCCGAAGCGATCCAGAATGCGTCCGCGCGCG
>DATCEI010000238.1:0-6316 GCA_036510185.1 Rhizomicrobium sp.
GCATGGAAAAAGGCTGCGCCATGCGCCCCAGCGCGTCGTAAATCGCCTGATCGCCATGCGGGTGATATTTACCGATGACGTCGCCGACCACGCGCGCGGATTTGCGATAGGGCTTGTTCCAGTCATTGCCGTTTTCGTGCATCGAAAAAATGATGCGGCGATGCACGGGCTTCAGACCGTCGCGCACGTCGGGCAGCGCGCGGCTCACGATCACGCTCATCGCATAATCGAGGTAGGAGCGTTTCAGCTCGTCTTCGATGGCAATGGGAGTGATGCTGCCCTCGCCCGGAGGCGGTGCAGAGGTGGTCTGATCGCTCAAAAAGCGCTCCGTGAAAGACAGCCCAAATCAGGGCAGAAACCTAGCATTTTCAAAGGTCAGGAAGCCAGCGAAACGACCGTCAGAACGGGATTTCGTCGTCCATTTCGCCGCGGTCGAAATTGGCGGGTTCGCCGCCCGAACCGCTGCTGCGCGAGCCGCCGCCGAAGCCTCCGCCACCGCTTTGGCCGCCGCCCTCGCCGCCGCGCGAATCCAGCATCTGCAACTCGCCCCGGAAACGGTTCAGCACCACTTCGGTGGAGTATTTCTCGGCACCATCCTTGTCGGTCCATTTGCGGGTGGAAAGCTGGCCCTCGATATAAACCTTGGCGCCCTTGCGCAGATATTGCTCGGCCACTTTGGCGAGGTTCTCGTTGAAGATGACCACGCGATGCCACTCGGTCTTTTCCTTGCGTTCGCCGGACGCCTTGTCGCGCCAGCTTTCGCTCGTGGCGATGGACAGATTCACCACCGGCTCGCCGCTCGTCATGCGCCGCACCTCGGGGTCTTTGCCCAGATTGCCGACCAAAATCACCTTGTTGACACTTCCCGCCATCGTCTTCTCCGTTTTGTGGCGGCAAACTACCGCCTCCTTCCCGCCCGTGGGATAGGTATTTAGGCAATGTTCCCTCTTTGTTCAAGTGTCCGGCTTGCAATCCACCGGCTTTTCTTTTCTTTCGCCGGAAATGCGGATTTTCGTGATCAATCTGGCCCGGCGGCCCGACCGGATGGCGGCGATGGCGGCCCGGCTGGGGGAACTAGGCCTGCCCTTCACGCGCATCGAGGCGGTGGACGCCAGGACCGACCCGGGCGTGGAGACCGATCCCCGCTTCTGCGACACCGGGCCGACGGGGCGAATTTCGCGGGGCGACAAGGGCTGTTCCCTCTCCCATTTCCGCGCCTGGGAGACATTCCTCGCCACGGGCGACAGTCACGCCGTCATCCTCGAAGACGATGTGTTCGTGCATGAGGGCGGCCGTGAATTGCTGCGCGATAAGGACTGGATTCCCAAATCCGTGGACCTGCTGAAGATCGAGCGTTTCGGGCCTACGAGCCAGCGTGTGTTGCTAGGGCCGGGCCGGAGGGTTGGGGGACGTGAGATCGCGCCGCTTTTGTCCAAGCACACGGGCGCTGCCGGTTACATTCTCACGCGCGAATTGGCGCAACGGCTCGTGGCAACCGGCCCGCGCACATGGAATCAGCCGGTCGATTATCTCCTGTTCAATCCGAACACATCATGGCTGCTGAAGGATGTGACCGCATGGCAACTGCTGCCTGCGTTGGTCGAACAACGCCCTGATGTCAGCGGCACCGACATCCACAATTGGCGCACCGACCATCGCCCACGCGGACTGGCGTATGTGCGGCGCGAGGCGATACGCGGCTGGTATGAATTCCGTCTGGCGCCGAAGCAGGTTTTCGAGCTGACGACTGGCCGAGCAAGATTGGCGGCTGTCACCTGCGCCTAAGAATGTTCTATATATGTTCTAGACAAATCTTCCACGATGCCATACATTGAATCGGTGACATGCCGGTCTGAACAATGAACGCGCCCCATCTGAACCACGAGCAGAATTTGAAGACTGTGGAATCCCGCCTTGTCTGGCATGAGGTCGTCCTGGGCCTGCTTGTGGCAGCGATTTTTCTGCTGATGGTGCTGGCGTCCCGCTCATCGCCGGGTTTTACGAAACTGAGCGAGTCTTGGGGCGTTTGGTCGTTCGGCGCGGCGTGTTTTTGTCTGGGATTGGGAGGGGCCTATCTGATTTTTGCGCGCTACCGCGACCAGCAGGCGAAACGTCTGGAAGACGCCTATGGCGATCTTCATGAGCGCGCCCAAACGTCGCTGGCGATCCATATGCCCGGCTCGGAACAATAACCGGACCGTTCGTGAGGCATGGCAGAGTCGATATCAAAGCGCTTTCAGACCTTGAATTAAGGTCGCTTCATCACGATCTTGTTGTCGAGATCGCCGTGGCGCGGTCGCAAATCGAACCGAAATCCAAGCGCCGCAAACGAACGATCCGCGTCGTCAGGGGCGCCGTCGTGAACTTCGCGGGCCTTCTGTTCGCGGTGCCGACAAATGGAGTTTCGTTGCTGGTTTGCATTGTCGGTTTTACGGATTGGGCGGAAGCGATTGCCGAAGATGCCGAGGCGATGAACCGTCAGATTGAACTTGAACGGTTGCGCCGCGAACAGGAAACCCTTCTCGCCGAGATATTGGCGGAACTCGAACGTCGGAAGAAACTGAAATAGCAATGCTGAAAAACATCTCCATACGCGGCGCGCGCGAGCACAATCTGAAGAATGTCGATGTGGAAATCCCCCGCGACACGCTGACGGTGATGACCGGGCTTTCGGGTTCCGGCAAATCCTCGCTCGCCTTCGACACGATCTATGCGGAAGGCCAGCGCCGCTATGTGGAATCGCTGTCGGCCTATGCGCGCCAGTTTCTGGAACTGATGCAGAAGCCCGATGTGGACCATATTGAGGGCCTGTCGCCCGCCATTGCCATCGAGCAGAAAACCACCTCGCGCAATCCGCGCTCGACGGTCGGAACCGTCACCGAAATCTACGATTATCTGCGCCTGCTGTTCGCGCGCGTGGGCGTGCCCTATTCGCCCGCGACGGGCCTTCCCATCGAAAGCCAGACGGTGAGCCAGATGGCGGATCGCGTGCTGGCGCTGGAGGAAGGCACGCGGCTGTTCCTGCTGGCGCCCATCGTGCGCGGGCGCAAGGGCGAATACCGCAAGGAATTGCTGGAGCTTCAGAAGAAAGGCTTCCAGCGCGTCAAGGTGGACGGGAAATTCTACGAGATCGGCGCCACGCCCGCGCTCGACAAGAAACTCAAGCACGACATCGAAGTGGTGGTGGACCGCATCGTCGTGAAGAAGGACATCGGCAATCGCCTGCCCGATTCCATCGAAACGGCGTTGAACCTGTCGGACGGCCTCGTCATCGCCGAATTCGCCGATGTGAAGGAACAGGGCGAACCGAAACGGCTGATGATGTCGTCGAAATTCGCCTGTCCGGTTTCCGGTTTCACGATTCCGGAGATCGAACCGCGGCTGTTCTCCTTCAACAATCCACATGGCGCGTGCCCAGCCTGCGACGGCCTCGGCACGCAACTCTATTTCGATCCCGTGCTGATCGTGCCCGACGAAACGCTGACGTTGCGCAAGGGCGCGATTGCGCCATGGGCGAAATCGTCTTCGCCGTACTACCTGCAAACGCTGGAAGCGCTGGCGAAGCATTACAAATTCTCCGTCAACGATGCGTGGGAGGATTTGCCCAAGCGTGCGCGCGAAATCATTCTGCGCGGATCCGGCGAGGACGAGATCAAGTTCGTCTATGACGATGGCGCGCGGCGTTACGAAACCAAGAAGGCGTTCGAAGGCGTCATTCCCAACATGGAACGGCGCTTCAAGGAAACGGATTCGTCCTGGGTTCGTGAGGAGATGCAGCGTTATCAGGACACAAGCCCCTGCGAGGTGTGCAAAGGCTATCGCCTGAAACCCGAAACGCTTTCGGTGAAGATTGGCGGCCGTCATATCGGCGAGGTTTGCGATCAGTCGATCAAGCTTGCCGATCTGTGGTTTCGCGATCTCGACAAAGATCTCACCAAACAGCAGCGCGAAATCGCGGCGCGCATTCTGAAGGAAATTCGCGCGCGGCTGAAATTCCTCAACAATGTGGGGCTGGATTATCTCACGCTGGCGCGCGGTTCGGGCACGTTGTCGGGCGGGGAAAGCCAGCGCATCCGGCTGGCCTCGCAAATCGGTTCGGGATTGACGGGCGTGTTGTATGTGCTTGACGAACCCAGCATTGGATTGCATCAGCGCGACAACGCCAAACTGTTGGAGTCGCTGAAAGGCCTGCGCGATCTCGGCAACACCGTGCTTGTCGTGGAACATGATGAAGAAGCCATCCGCACCGCCGATCATGTGATCGACATGGGGCCGGGTGCTGGCATTCACGGCGGCCACATCATCGCCGAAGGCACGCCCGAAGACATTATGCGCAATCCGAAAAGCCTCACGGGCAAATATCTCGTGGGGCTGGAGCAGATCCCCATTCCGGTCAAGCGGCGCAAGGCTTCGCACGACCGCTGGGTGAAAGTGGTCGGCGCGCGCGGCAATAATTTGAAGAACGTGTCGGCGGCGATTCCGCTGGGCACGCTCACCTGCATCACGGGCGTTTCCGGCGGCGGCAAATCCACGCTGATTATCGAGACGCTGTTCAAGGCCGCGTCGCGCAAGCTCAGCCAGTCGCGCGAACATCCGGCACCGCATGACAAGATCGAAGGCCTCGAATTCCTCGACAAGGTGATCGACATCGATCAATCGCCCATCGGCCGCACGCCGCGCTCGAACCCCGCGACGTACACGGGCGCGTTCACGCCGATCCGCGACTGGTTCACGGAGCTGCCGGAATCCAAAGCGCGCGGCTATCAGCCGGGGCGCTTTTCCTTCAACGTGAAAGGCGGGCGTTGCGAGGCGTGTCAGGGCGACGGCGTCATCCAGATCGAGATGCACTTTTTGCCGGACGTGTATGTGCAATGCGATGTCTGCAAGGGCAAACGCTACAATCGCGAAACGCTGGAAGTAAAATTCCGCGATCATTCCATCGCCGATGTGCTGGACATGACGATCGAAGCGGGTGCGGATTTGTTCAAGGCCGTACCATCGATCCGCGAGAAACTGGATACACTCAAGCGCGTTGGTCTCGGCTACGTCGCCGTCGGCCAGCAGGCGACGACGCTATCGGGTGGCGAAGCACAGCGCGTGAAACTGTCCAAGGAATTGTCGCGCCGCGCCACGGGCCGCACGCTTTATATTCTGGACGAACCGACAACCGGCCTGCATTTCCACGATGTGAAGAAACTGCTCGAAGTGCTGCACGAGCTGGTCGATAACGGCAACACGGTTGTCGTGATCGAACACAATCTCGAAGTCATCAAGACCGCGGACTGGATCGTCGATCTCGGCCCCGAAGGCGGCGACGGCGGCGGCGAGATCGTGGCCTCCGGCACGCCGGAAGACGTCGCCAAAGTCGCGCGTTCCTATACCGGCCAATATCTGAAGCCGCTCCTCAAAGGCCGCGCGGTGGAAAAAATGCAACCGGCCAAAAAGTTAAGAGCAGCAGAATGATATCTTCGCATCGCAATTCCAAGAGCCGTCGGATTGTGTTAGGTGTTGGACATGACGACCGTTGAGGATATTGAAAAAGCCATTGAAAGTTTGCCCCCGGACAAACTCGCCCAATTTCGTGCCTGGTTCGAAGAGTTCGATGGGGAATTGAAGGAGAACGTCTATCGTCCCACGCCGGAAGAACTTGCCGGTATCGATCGCGGTTTGCGCGCGGCGGCAAAGGGGGATTTTGCCACGGACGCGCAAGTCGAAGCGGTCTTCGCCAAGCATCGGCGCGCATGAAAGTCGTTTTTACGGCGCCGGCACTCACCGACCTTGATGAAATTCTTGCCTACATCGCCGAAAATTACCCGCAACTTATCCCTGCTCTCGAAACACGAATTCGTATGACGATCGCGCGCGTTCGGGAATGGCCACAAAGCGCACGTATCTTCGAAGAACGCCCCGGCGTTCGTGTCGTGCCGCTCACGCGCTATCCGTACAGGATATTCTATCGCATCCACGAAGACAGAATTGAAATTCTGCACATCCATCACTCTTCGCGGGATTTGTGGAAAAAATAGTTCAGAGAACTTACACCGCGATGTCGGTTTGCGGCGGCAGAAGCGCGCGATAGGCAAAGGCGCTGGCGCTGGTGGCGAGCCCCATGCTGAACGGCATGAGAATGAGTTCGAGTCCGAACACCATCGGCAGATGGCGTTGCACAATGGCCGTGCGCGCGGCGTCGGCCTGCGCCGAAGTATCTTTCATCAGCGCCATGAGCGCCGGAAAATCCTTGGCGAAAATCACCGCCAGACCAATCATCGCAAGAATCATCAGCGGCAGCAGCACGGCGATTTCCGTGATGACGATG
>DATCEI010000239.1:0-2664 GCA_036510185.1 Rhizomicrobium sp.
CTGCGCGGCTGGATCGAAAAGAAAAACATCTGGGGAGTGGACGAGGGTGAAACCTTCTAAAGCGCAATCCCGCGAAGTGTGCAGCGGTTCGCGTCAGATTGCGCGGCAAACAAAGGAATCTGGAGCGTGAGCCAATTCAAAGGAACTGGATCACGCTCCAGCGACGACCCCGCAGCGGGCGAACCATCGGGCGCGCCGGCCTCGATGGCGGCAGCGGAAGCAGGCGCGGTTGCGGGCGTTTTGCACCATGGCATTTCCGCCACGGGCGACCGCGCGGCAAGCCGGCTCGGACAAATCTCCTGGGCGATGTTCGATTTCGCGCGCACGCCTTACGTGCTGCTGATCACGATCTACATTTTCGCGCCGTATTTCACCAACACGCTGGTCGCCGATCCCGTGAAGGGGCAGGCGATCTGGGGCGACATTCAGGGTTATTCGGGACTTATCATCGCCATGCTGGCGCCGTTCATCGGCGCGATTGCCGATGCGGGCGGGCGGCGCAAACCATGGATCGCGGTGTTCTCCGTCGTGATGATCGTGGCAACCGCCGCGCTGTGGTATGCGCAGCCGGGTGGAATGGGATTGTCACTGCTCGCCATCGGCGTTCTGGTCGCGGCCACGAATGTCGCCTATGAATTTTCCAGCGTCTTCTACAACGCGATGCTGCCGACTATCACCCAGCATGAACGCATCGGCGCGCTGTCGGGGCTGGGGCTTGCACTGGGCAATGTGTCGGGATTGCTGCTGCTGATTTTCCTGCTGATCGGTTTCGTGCTGCCGGGCGCGGTGCATTGGAGTTTCATTCCCGCGCACGCGCTGTTCGGCATCGATCAGGCAGCGCATGAGCCGGAGCGTCTCACCGGCCCGATGTCGGCGGCGTGCATTCTGATTTTCGCCATGCCGCTGTTTTTCCTGACGCCGGATCGCGCGGGCACGCGCACCAACTGGATCGATGCGTCCGTGCGCGGCTTCAAATCCGTCATCCGCACGACGCGCAGCCTGAAGCATTACAAGAATGTCGCGACCTATCTGTTCGCGCGGCTGTTCTTCAATGACGGCATGACGGCGTTGCTGACCTTCGGCGGCGTCTATGCGGCGGGCATATTTCACTGGCACGCGCTGGCGATGACGGCCTATGGCATCACGCTCAGCATCTTCGCGATCTTCGGTGGCTTTTTCGGCGGCTGGCTGGACGATCATTTCGGTTCGAAAGCGGCGTTATTCATTTCCGTTGGCGGCACGGCGATTCTGGGTCTTCTCTCCGTCACGATGGGGCCGGACCGGATTTTTTGGTTCATTCCGTACGATATTCATGCGCCGCATGTGAACGGTCTGCCGTTCTTCAACACATGGCCGGAACTGATCTTCCTCGGCATTCTTGTGCTGGTGGCGATCACGGTGACGGCATCTTATGCGAACGCGCGCACGATGATGGCGCGCATCGCGCCCGTCGAACGCATGACGGAATTCTTCGGATTGTTTTCGCTGTCGGGCCAATCGACGTCGTTTCTGGCGACGCTGTCCGTTGCGTGGATTACAGGCTGGACACACAGCCAGCGCGGTGGATTTATCGTGGTTGTCGCGTTCCTGATCGTCGGCCTGATCGGCATGTTCTGGGTGAAAGAGGAACGCGCCGAATCTCTCTAATGCCGGAAATGCCTCATCCCCGCGAATGCCATCGCGAGGCCCGCGTCGTCGGCGGCTTTGATGACTTCATCGTCGCGCACCGAACCGCCAGGTTGAATAACTGCGGTTGCACCTGCATCCGCCACCGCAAGCAATCCATCGGCAAACGGAAAGAATGCATCGGAGGCTGCCGCAGATCCCACAGTCAGCGGCTCAGGCCAACCCGCTGCTTCCGCCGCTTCGCGCGCCTTGATGGCAGCGATGCGCGCGGAATCAACCCGGCTCATTTGTCCCGCGCCGATACCCGCCGTTTGTCCATTCTTCGCATAGACAATCGTGTTCGACTTCACATGCTTGGCAATCGTGAACGCGAACAGCATGTCCGCGATTTCGATTTCGGTGGGCTGGCGCTTCGTGACGATCTTCAGATCCGCGCGCGCGATATGGCCGCTGTCGCGCGTCTGGACGAGGAAGCCGCCCGCGACCGTGCGGAAGGTCCATCCCGGCGCGGTCGGATTCGGCAAGCCGCCCGCGAGCAAGAGCCGCAGATTTTTCTTGGACGAAAGAATGCGTTTGGCTTCCACATCCGCATCCGGTGCGATGATGACTTCAGTGAACAATTTGGAGATTTCTTCCGCCGTAGCGCCATCGAGCTTGCGATTGAACGCGAGAACGCCGCCGAAGGCGCTCACCGGATCGCAGGCCAGCGCTTTGCGATAGGCGTCCGCCAACGTCGTGCCTAGCGCTACACCGCAAGGATTGGCGTGCTTGATGATCGCGCAGGCAGGGCTGTCCTTCGCGGCGAATTCCGCCACGAGTTCATACGCCGCATCCGTATCGTTGATGTTGTTGTAGGACAATTCCTTGCCCTGAAGCTGGCGGGCGCTGGCGACACCGGGCCGCGTGCTTCCGTCCACATAGAAGGCGGCCTGCTGATGCGGGTTCTCGCCATAACGCAAAGGCTGGCGCAGCAGCCCGCCCAGGGCGCGGCGGCGCGGCGGCGCGGTTTCGCCCTCTTTCTCCAATTCGTCCGCAAAC
>DATCEI010000240.1:0-4397 GCA_036510185.1 Rhizomicrobium sp.
AGGGCGGGGAGCTACAAACCTGTTCACCGGCTCGTCGCCCACAGCCTCATCCGCTCCGGCTTCGACGAGCCAGGCGAGGGTGCTGAGGGAATTTCCGGGCGAAGACATCGTCCAATGATAGGCGAGGCCGAGGCGGGATGCGACCGTCCCGGCGATTGACCACTCCAAAACCCCGCCCCATAAACGCCACAGGCAGGGGCACAGGATTCAGGCATGTCGGAAGCCGTTCAGCGCGAAGTGATGGAATATGATGTCGTCATCGTGGGCGCTGGGCCTGCGGGTCTGGCGGCAGCGATCAGGCTCAAGCAGCGCGCGGCGGAAACCGGCCACGAGGTCAGCGTCTGTGTGCTGGAAAAAGGTTCCGAGGTCGGCGCGCATATTCTCTCCGGCGCGGTGATCGACCCGGTCGGCATCGACGCGCTGATTCCCGACTGGAAAGACAAAGGCGCGCCCATCGATACGCCGGTCACGGATGACCGTTTCTATTATCTGGGGCCTGCGGGCAGCCTTCGCATTCCCAATTTCATTTTCCCGCCGCTGATGAGCAATCACGGCAATTACATTGTCAGCCTCGGCAATCTGTGCCGCTGGCTTGCGACGCAGGCGGAAGCCCTGGGCGTAGAAATCTATCCCGGCTTTCCCGCCGCCGATATTTCCTATGGCGAAAACGGGGAGGTGAAGGGCGTCATCACGGGCGATCTGGGCGTGGCGCGCGACGGCCATCACAAGGCGGATTTTACGCCGGGCATGGCGCTGCACGGCAAATACACGCTGTTCGCGGAAGGCGCGCGCGGCTCGCTGACCAAGCGGCTGACGGCGAAATACCAACTCAGCGAAGGCCGCGATCCGCAGAAATACGGCATCGGCCTGAAGGAGCTTTGGGAGCTAAAGCCTGAGAACCACAAGCGCGGGCTGGTGCTGCACACGATGGGCTGGCCACTGGACAATTCCACGGGCGGCGGCACGTTCATGTATCACTGGGGCGAGAATTTCTGCTCCATCGGCTATGTCGTTCACCTGAACTATTCCAATCCGTATATTTCTCCGTTCGACGAGTTCCAGCGGGTCAAGCACCATCCCCGGATCAAGCAATTTCTCGAAGGCGGCAAACGCATCGGCTATGGCGCGCGCGCAATTACCGAAGGCGGGTTCCAGTCGGTTCCGCAACTAACTTTCCCAGGCGGCGCGCTGATCGGCTGTTCGGCGGGCTTCGTAAATGTTCCGCGCATCAAGGGTAGCCACAATGCCATTCTTACCGGAATCATGGGCGCGGAAGCGGCTTTTGACGCTGTTTCTGCCGGAAGAGCGGGCGACAGGCTTGCGGCCTATGACGACGCTTACCATAATTCAAATGTTTACAACGAGTTGAAGCGCGTTCGTAACGTAAAACCGCTATGGTCGCGTTTGGGGACGGTTTTGGGCGTGGGGCTTGGCGGCGTGGATATGTGGATGAACCAGCTTTTCGGTTTCAGCCCGCTGGGCACGCTGAAGCACGGCAAGGCGGACTTCCAGACGCTGAAACATGCCTCCGAATGCAAGCCCATCGTCTATCCAAAACCCGACGGCGTGATCAGTTTCGACAAGCTGTCCAGCGTGTTCCTGTCCAGCACCAATCACGAGGAGGACCAGCCGGTTCACCTCGTGTTGAAAGACCCGACCATTCCCATCCGCGTCAATCTGCCGGAATATGCCGAACCGGCGCAGCGTTATTGTCCGGCGGGCGTGTATGAGGTGGTGCAGGAGACCGCCGGGCCGCGTTTCCAGATCAACGCGCAGAACTGCGTGCACTGCAAGACTTGCGACATCAAAGACCCAGAGCAGAACATCAACTGGGTGACGCCCGAAGGTGGCGGGGGCCCCAACTACTCGAACATGTGAGGTAGAAGTTTGCGTATTTCCCGCACTGTCTTCGTAGCCCTGACGGCGATGCCGTTGCTTGCGGGCTGCGATACGATCAACAGCGTCGTTCCGCTCAAGGACATGTTCTCGTCGCCCGAGCCGCTCACCGTCGCGCAACAGGAACAAAGTTACGGCGATTACCTGAACGCCCGCTTTGCCGCCAGCGAACACAATATGGGCGACGCGGCGCAATTCTATCGCGAGAGCCTCATCACCGATCCCGGCAATCAGGATTTGCTGGCGCGCGCGTTCCTGTTCACGGCGTCCGCGGGCGATGTGCAGGGCGCAGGCAAATATGCGCAGGAAGTGGTCGATGGAGAAGCCGACAATCGCGCCGCGCGCATGACGCTCGCCATCGTGGCCATGCACGCAAGCGATTATGCGGGCGCGCGCAGCCAGCTTGCGCATTCCGCGACGGGGCCGTTCACGGCGCTGACAATTTCGCTGCTCGATGCGTGGGCTGCGGCAGGCGAGAAAGACACCAAAGGCGCGCTGAAAGATTTGAGCCAGCTCAAATCGCAAGGGGGCACCGATGCGCTGGAAGCGTTTCATCGCGCGCTGATCCTCGACATGGGCGGCTATGCGGAAGATGCCGATGTTGCTTATCAAGAGGCGCTGAAAGCAGCAGGCAATGGGCCGCGTGTGGCGGACGCCTATGGCCGCTTCCTCGAACGCGCGGGCCGTATCGACGATGCGAAAGCGTTCTATTCCAAACTCGCCACCGACGCGGCGCTGTCGCCCATCGTGGCGGCGGCGAAGGCGCGCATCGCTTCGGGTACGGTGCCGGAGCAATTGGTGCCGACGCCGGAAGACGGCGCCGCTGAAGCGCTGTTCGGTATTGCCGCTTCGCTGACGGATGATTCCAGCGCCGACGTATCGGTGCTGTATTTGCGCTTCGCGCGTTATCTCCGGCCCGATCTGGATTTGGCGAATATACTGCTGGCCGATCGCCTCGAAGGCATGGGCAAAATTCCGGAAGCCATCGAGGCCTATCGCGCCGTGGGCGAGGATTCGCCCTATCATGAAGTGGCCAATGTGCAGATCGCCATCGATGAAGCGCGGCTGGAGAAAAACGATCAGGCGATTGCCGATCTGACCGCGATCACGGTTGCGCATCCGGCGGATGCGGAAGCGTGGACGGCGCTGGGCGACACCTATCGCACGCTGGGCCGCTTCGCCGATGCGTCGGATGCTTACGATCACGCGATCAAGGCGCATGGTTCGCTGGATGCGAAGGCGTGGCCGCTGCTGTACGCGCGTGCGGTTGCCGAGGAACAATCCAAGCATTGGGATCGCGCCGAGCTTGATCTCAAACAGGCGCTGCAGCTCGATCCCGAGCAGCCGGAGATTTTGAACTATCTCGGTTACTCATGGGTCGATCAGGGCCGCAACCTGCCGCAAGCTTTGTCGATGCTGGAGAAAGCGCGCGCGTTGCGTCCGTTCGACGGCTACATCGCCGACAGCGTGGGCTGGGCCTATTACAAGGTCGGCCGTTATGACGACGCGGCGAAGGCGCTGGAAAGTGCCGTGCTGCTGGTTCCGGGCGACGCCACGATCAACGATCATCTGGGTGATGCCTACTGGCGCACGGGCCGCAAGCTTGACGCGCGGTTCCAGTGGAGCCATGCGCTGGCGTTTGCGCCTGACGCGAAGGAAAAACAGATTATCGAGAGCAAGCTGAAGGTCGGGCTTCAGCCGACCACCGGTTGAAGCGTTTCGCTGCCGCCAAGATCAATCTGTTCCTGCATGTCGGCGCGCGCCGTGCCGACGGCTATCACGATCTGGAAAGCCTCGCAGTGTTCGCGCGCGTTGGCGACGAGCTGGCGTTCGAACATGCGGATGATCTGTCACTTGAGATAGATGGGCCATTTGCGGCTGAGTTAAGCCGCGAGGGCGACAATCTCGTTTTGCGCGCTGCGCGCGCATTGGCGGCGTTCCACCCTCCCCTTGAGGCAGGGTCGAAGGCGGATTTGCACGTCAGTGCAAAGACGGCTTCGGGGAGGGGATCTGACGCCGGCACCAACCCCCTCCCCGAAACGCTTCGCGTTTCGACCCTCCCTCAAGGGGAGGGTGGAAGATGCGCGAAAGTCCGCCTGACGAAGAACCTTCCTGTCGCTTCAGGAATCGGTGGAGGTTCTGCGGATGCGGCGGCGGCGTTGCGCGGTCTGGCACAGCTATGGGATTTGCACATCGAAGACCGCGCGCTGAATTCGATTGCGTTGTCACTCGGCGCGGATGTGCCGGTATGTCTGTTGAGCGAACCCGCTTGGATGGAAGGTGTCGGCGAACGCGTCACGCCGGTTTCCGGCCTGCCTGAAATTTTTATGGTGCTCGTTAATCCGCATGTCGCTGTTTCTACAGCGCGTATCTTCGGAGCATTGAAGGACAGAACCGGCGTCGGACAAACGCCGAAGCCGAAGAACATCCGCGATTGCGCGTCGCTCGTGAATTATCTGCGCAACACAAGCAACGATCTCGAAACGCCCGCGCGCGCGGAA
>DATCEI010000241.1:0-35481 GCA_036510185.1 Rhizomicrobium sp.
GGCGAGATTGTGCTGCACCTGCGGCTGACTGGGCTTCATCATCAGCGAGCGGCGGTAAAGCGCCTCGGCTTCGGGCAGCCGGCCTTGCGCCCGCCGCAGCAGCCCCAGCAATTGCAACGCGTCGGGCTCGTCCGGCTTTGTCTGCAGCACGCTCAGCAGCGTGCTTTCGCCAAGCGCCGCCTCGTTTTTCTGGAAATGCGCGAGTGCGGTTTGCAGCAGGGTTTTGATCCGCGGATCGTCCGCGGTTGTTTCGATTTGCATCATGCCGGTGCGTTCTGGCCGATTGCGCCGCTGGCCGCAACCGCATTCTGAAAAGCATGGATCGCGGTTTCGTGGCGCGGCGAAAGCCTGCCCGCTTTATAGATGCCCGCATCGAGATTGCGCTGGACGGCCTCGGTGATGGCGATGTCCTCGGCAGTGGTGACTTCGGAGGATTGCATCGCGCGCGTGATTTCGCTTTGCGCCAGACCTTCCGGAAAGAAATAAAGATAATCGAGTTGCGTGGTCGCGTGATCCAGCGGCCAGATGCGCTCCATCATCAAGCCTTGCGCATAGATGTTCACGCCCAGACAGGGCCACATCCACGCCCATAATCCGCTGACCGCCGCGCCATCACGCGCGGGCGCATGCGAGAACACGATAGGCCACGCAATCTCATTCTCATATTTCGGCGAAACAATTGCGGCATCGAGCGCGGGATGCACGATTGGTATGTGATAGCCCTCAAGATAATTCTCGGCGTAGGTTTTCCAGTTGCAGCGGATCGTGTGCGTGCTGCGGCTGACGTAGCGGAAAGTTTCCAGCGGCAAATCCTTCGCCCGTGCGTCGAGCGGCGCAACAGCCTCATGCAAGGGTACAGCATCCGCATCCAGATTGATGAACACAAATCCCCACCAGCTTTCGCAACGCACTTGCACCAAACCATATTGGCGGACATCGAAATCCGTGGCCGGGCCGAAATCGCGGGCTACTTGCAGCCGCCCGTCCAGCCCATATCGCCAGCCATGATAGCGGCAGGTGAGCGCGCCCGCGCAAACGCCTTCGCCGTCAGGCGCAAGCGGCCCCGCACGATGCCGGCAAAGATTATGAAAGGCGCGGATCGTGCCATCTTCGCCTTTGACCGCGATCAGCGGAAATCCGGCAATCGTTGCCGCCACATAGGCGCCGCTTTGCGCAAAATTGCTTTCATGCGCGAATAACAGCCAGTTGCGGCCGAAAATCGCGTGCCGCTCGCGCGCATACACGAGCGGATCGCCATAGGCGCGCGCATCCAGCGTGGCGGGGGAAATATTCATCATGTGGCCAATCTATCAGGCCCGGGCCGCCCTTGCGAAGCCTCGCGCGCGCCCCTAGTTTCAGTCCACGCTATCCCCACAGAGAGACAAAATGGCTTCCGCGCGCTTTCAAGGCACAGAAAAATACATTGCGACCGACGATCTGCGCATCGCGGTCAACGCCGCCATCACGCTGGAGCGGCCACTCCTCATCAAGGGCGAACCCGGCACCGGCAAGACGCAGCTGGCGTATGAGGTGGCGGCAGCACTCGATGCGCCGCTGATCACCTGGCACGTCAAATCCACCACCAAGGCGCAGCAGGGCCTCTACGAATATGACGCGGTGACGCGCCTGCGCGATTCGCAACTCGGCGATGCGCGCGTGAAGGATGTGAAGAATTATATCAAGCGCGGCAAATTGTGGGATGCATTCGATGCGCCCGTGCGCCCCTTGCTGCTGATCGACGAGATCGACAAGGCCGACATCGAATTCCCCAATGATCTGTTGCTGGAACTCGACCGCATGGAATTCTTCGTTTATGAGACGGGCGAAACGATCAAGGCGGCCATCCGCCCCATCGTGATGATCACGTCCAACAATGAAAAGGAATTGCCGGATGCGTTTTTGCGCCGCTGTTTCTTCCACTACATCAAATTCCCCGACCGCGAGACGATGCAGAAAATCGTCGATGTGCATTATCCGGGCATCAAGCAAAAACTGGTGAGCGAGGCGCTGAACGTCTTCTATCAAATTCGCGACGTGCCGGGCATGAAGAAGAAACCGTCCACGAGCGAATTGCTGGACTGGTTGAAACTGCTGCTGAATGAGGACATCTCGCCGGAGGCATTGAAGGAACGCGATCCCACCAAGCTCATTCCGCCGCTGCACGGCGCGCTGCTCAAGAACGAGCAGGACGTGCATCTGTTCGAGCGTCTGGCGTTTCTGGCGCGCCGGGAAAGCAGAAGTTGAAAACCGCTGCAGTCATCCTGTTTGCATGCGCGTGGGCGGCGCCCGCGTTCGCGCAGAACACGGCCGCGGATGATTTCGCCGATAGCGGCAACGGCGCCAAGCGCCATGTCGCATCGGGTTTTGTGTGCCCTGCCAAAATCGGCAGTTTCGAACGCGATGCGGTCGGCGAATACGACCCCATCGTGGGCGCGGATTTCTGCGCCTATTCGGTGCTGGACGGCGTTTACGGCACGATCAAGCTCACGCCTTTGCGCGACGGTTATGACGCGAAAGCCTCGATGGCGCCCGATTTCGAGGAACAGGAAGGCACGGGCGGCCGCAAGATCGCGGAAGCTGTTGTGAAGATCGGCGATGGCCCGCTTGCCGTTTACACGCGCACTTATCAAACTGCCAAGCTCGAAGACCTCACCTACAGCGTGCTGTTCGCAGGTTCGGCGGTGAAGAACTGGGCCGTGGAAGCCACCATCGAATATGCCGATCCGCGCGACACGCCGCAGGAAAAAGCCTTTCTCGATGCGGTGTACAAAGCTGCGCTGGCGCAGATCGGGAAATAGGAGGCGGGCATGTTCTTCCAGTTCTTCGATGAGTTGCGCGCCGCAAAAGTGCCCGTCACGCTGAAGGAGTATCTGGCGCTGATGGATGCGCTCGACAAAGACGTCATCGATCTGAAGATCGACGATTTCTATTATCTGTCGCGCACGGCGCTGGTGAAAGACGAACGCAATCTCGACAAATTCGACCGCGTGTTTGGCCATGTTTTCAAAGGACTGGAGGCGCTGGATGCAAGCCTCACCGCGCAAATCCCCGAAGAATGGCTGCGCGCGCTCAGCGAAAAATTCCTCACCGAAGAAGAAAAGAAACAGATCGAGGCGCTGGGCGGCTGGGACAAATTGATGGAGACGCTGAAACAGCGCCTCGAAGAACAGAAGAAACGCCATGAAGGCGGCAACAAGATGATCGGCTCGGGCGGCACGTCGCCCTTCGGCAATTCCGGTTACAATCCCGAAGGCGTGCGCATCGGGCAGGACAAATCGCGCCACGGCCGCGCGGTGAAGGTGTGGGACAAGCGCGAATACAAGAACCTCGACGATTCGGTTGAGCTTGGCACGCGCAACATCAAGGTGGCGCTGCGCCGGTTGCGCAAATGGGCGCGCGAGGGTGCGGAAACCGAACTCGATCTGCCGGGCACAATCGAGAACACGGCGAACAAGGGCTATCTCGATCTGAAGCTTGTGCCGGAACGCCACAACACTGTGAAGGTTCTCATCTTCTTCGACATCGGCGGTTCGATGGATGCGTATATAAGGCTATGCGAGGAATTGTTCAGCGCCGCCAAGACCGAATTCAAGCACATGGAATTTTTCTACTTCCACAATTGTCTGTATGAAAGCGTGTGGAAGGACAATCGCCGCCGCCACAATGAGAAATTCGCCACCTGGGACGTGCTGCACAAATTCCCGCATGATTACAAAGTGATTTTCGTGGGCGACGCGACGATGAGTCCGTACGAAATCACCTATCCCGGCGGCAGTGTGGAGCATTGGAACGAGGAAGCCGGTGCCGTCTGGCTCGACCGCGTGACGCAGATTTATGAGCATGTCGTCTGGCTGAATCCCACAGGCCAGAAGCATTGGGAATATTCGCCGTCGATCAGCCTCATCAATCAGATCATCGGCGACCGCATGTTCCCGCTGACGCTTTCGGGCCTCGATGGCGCGATGCGCGAGTTGAGCCGGTGAACACGCAGGCCGCTCGTACCTCCGGTGCGAGTGTGCGGCTCGCAACATGGGCCGATGCCGACGCGATTGGGACAACGCTGGCGTGCGCATTCATGGACGACCCGGTATTGCAATATTTCCTGCCGGATGAACGCACGCGAGCCGCGAAACTTCCGCGTCTGTTCAAAATGTTGTTCAAGCTCGGCCTGCCGCATGGCGCCTGTTATGTGACAAACGGCTACGAAGCCGTGACGTTGTGGCGGCCACCCGACCAATGGCATCTGTCCTTCTGGGAATACATTCTGAACGGGCCGGAATTGCTGGGCATTTTCGGCACGGGCGCGCTCAATGCGATGGTCACGATGGACCGCATCGAAAAGATGCATCCGAAAAAATCGCATTGGTATCTGCAAACCATCGGCACGGACCCTGCGCTGCAAGGCAAAGGCTATGGCAGCCTTATCATGCGCGACCGACTTGCGGCCACGGATGCAGCGGGCGTGGATTGCTATCTCGAATCGAGCAAGATCACGAATCTCCCGATCTATAAAAGCTTCGGCTTTGAAGTGACGGGCGAGATCAAAATCCCCAACGGGCCGACGCTATGGCCGATGTGGCGTAACGCACGCTAGGTTTTGTCCGACAGGAATTGTTGAATCCGTCAGTTGCGGCCCTTGCGCTTAATGTCCGCGCCTGCTTCGATTGCCGCCGCTGAAAAGGATGCTCCCATGCTGCAAGTCCACCATCTCAACAATTCGCGTTCGCAACGCATTCTGTGGCTGCTTGAGGAATTGGGCGTGCCTTACGAGATCGAGCATTACCAGCGCATGCAGCCCGTGCCGCTGGCGCCGCCGGAATTGAAGAAAGTGCATCCGCTGGGCAAATCGCCGGTCATCACCGATGACGGCAATACAATCGCGGAATCCGGCGCCATCGTGGAATATATTCTGGAAAAATATGGCGATGGGCGCATGCGGCCTGAGCGCGGCTCGCCCGATCACGTAAAGTACATCGAGTGGATGCATTTCGCGGAAGGCTCTGCGATGCTGCCGCTGCTGATGGCGCTCTACATGCGCATGCTGGGCGATGCCGCGATGATGCTGCGCCCGCGCATCGACGGCGAAATCGCCAATCATCTGGCCTATATGGAAAGCGGGCTTGGCGAGCGTGAATTTTTTGTCGGCGATGCGCTTACAGGGGCGGACATCATGCTGACCTTCGTGCTTGAAGCAGCGGACACCGGCGGCGACGGATTGAAACCATTTCCGAAACTCGCGAGCTATCTCGAACGCATCCACGAACGGCCTGCCTACAAACGCGCCATCGAAAAAGGCGGGCCTTACGCATTGTTGCGGCGTTAGAGTGACCTTGCGTTTCGTCTGATCCATTCGGCCAACTCATTTTCGCTGAAAGAACCTGCGGCGACCGAAAGGACGATAAGAACAGCTTCGGCCTGATCGGCTTTGAGCCGATATCCGTTGAGATAAAGAAACAAGCCGACGGCGATGAACGCGACCCGTTTATTGCCATCGACAAACGCATGATTCTTGGCGAGACCGAAAGCGTAACACGCCGCAAGCCGCGCCACGTCGTTTACGCCTTCATAGGCGTGAAGATTTTGCGGACGCGCTAGCGCCGATTCGAACAGTCCCTCATCACGCAAACCGTCCGCACCGCCATGCTCGGCGATGCTTTCGCTGTGAAGCAGTTCGAGGGCGTGCCGGTTGATCCAAACCGGTTCGCTCATTTTGCGAGCGCTCGCAATGTGTCGCGATATTCCTTCATGAATTCGCGGCCCGCTTCCACTTGCCGATCGATGTCCGGATCGTAGGGCGTCAACCGGAAACCGTCGGGACCAGAGGTCGCGGTGATGGTCGCGCCCTTGTCGACGTTCATGGCTGAGAGCAATTCCTTGGGAAAGGTTACGCCGACGGAATTGCCGATCTGGATGAGTTTGAGCCGGAAATGCATGGGACGCCTCTGTTAGAACATTCGTTATAACGCCAAGTTATAACAGATGCACTAACGGCGCAAGCCTATTCCGGCGCAATGGTGACTTCGATGCCGTCGAGTTCGGGGGCGCAGACGATCTGGCAGGAGAGGCGCGAATTGGGTTCGACCGCGAGCGCCATGTCGAGCATGTCGGTTTCGGCCTCGGATTTCGGTTTCAGTTTGTCGAACCAGATGCCCTCGACATAGACATGGCAGGTGGCGCACGCGCACGCGCCGCCGCATTCCGCCGTGATCGGCAGGCCCGCGTCGCGCAGGATTTCCATCACCGTCCAGCCGTCGCGGCCTTCGAGTGTATGTTCCGCTCCCTTGCGGTCGGTTGCGATGATTTTCATGCCACGCCCAGTTTCTTTTGCAGGCTGGAAGACGACGTCGTGTACTGGAAGCGCAGCTTCTCGTTCGGCTTGCATATGTGAAAAGCCGCCTGCGCCATGAGTGCGGCTTCGTGAAAGCCCGACAGGATCAGTTTCAGTTTGCCCGGATAGGAATTGATGTCGCCGATGGCGAAAATACCCGGCGTCGCGCTTTCGAATTTCGCCGTGTCCACCTGGATCAGATTTTCGTGCAGGTTCAGCCCGAAATCCGCGATGGGACCGAGCTTGATGGTCAGGCCAAAGAACGGCAGGAACGCATCGGCTTCGATCTGGAATTCTTTTTTGTCCGCGCCCGCCAGCGTCACCTGTTCGAGCTTGCCGCCCGTGCCGTGCAAGGCTTTCACGCTCGCAACATGGAATTTCACTTTGCCCTCGTCCACCAGCGCGCGCATCTGATTGACGCTGTGTTGCGCCGCGCGGAAACCGTCGCGGTGATGCACCAGCGTCAGCGAACGCGCGATGGGCGCGAGGTTCAGCGTCCAGTCCAGCGCGGAATCGCCGCCGCCCGCAATGAGAATATTCTTATCGCGGAACGCTTCCATTTTGCGCACGGCGTAATGCACGCTTTTGTTTTCGTATTCCTCGATGCCGGGAACCGGCGGACGCTTGGGCACAAAACTGCCGCCGCCGGCCGCGATTACGACAACGGACGCGATCAACTCGGTGCCGGTATCGGTGGTCAGTTTCCAGCGCCCGTCATCCAGTCTGGTCAGCACCGAGGCCATCTGGCTGAAATGGAATTGCGCGCCGAAAGGGGCGATCTGTTCTTTCAGCCGGTCGGTCAATTCCTGGCCGGTCACGATGGGCAGGCCGGGGATGTCGTAGATCGGCTTCTCCGGATACAGCTCCGTGCATTGCCCGCCCGCACGGTCGAGAATGTCCACGAGATGGGCTTTCAGATCCAAAAGCCCAAGCTCAAACACGGCGAACAGGCCGATGGGGCCTGCGCCGATGATGATGACGTCGGTCTCGATGGGCGTTTCGGAGGGGCTGCTCATGTCCTATTCCACAGAAGTTTAGTGTATGACTCGGTAAACTAGCGTCTATATATGTAGAAAGTCACCCGCAAACAATCCCCGGCTTTCGCATGGCTGGCGCGCAAGTGTCGCGGACGCCTTCTCTTGCCCGTCCGGCGCGCCGGCGCAAGAGATTGGACATGGCGCTGGCCCCTGAAGATTGCCGGACGATGGAAGAATTGCGCGGCGAGATTGATCGTCTCGACCGGGCGCTGGTGGCGCTTCTGGCTGAGCGGCAGGCCTATATCGAACGCGCGGCCGCCATCAAAACGACGCGACATGCCGTGCGCGATGATGCCCGCGTGGAAGATGTGATTGCCAAGGTTCTGGCTGAAGCGCGCGCAAAAGGCCTCGCCCCGGCAATCGCCGAACCTGTCTGGCGCATGTTGATCGAGCGCTCGATTGCACACGAGTTTGAGGTTTTTGATGCGGGAGCGCAGTCCCGCGAACTGCAACGCGGTTCGCGCCAGACTGCGCGACCAATTGAAGAGTCTAATGGCGCAGATACGCCGAAATAAAAATTCTCACATTGTCGGCGCGGTGCTGTATGGCGCTTAACGCCGCTGCCGCTTTTTCGCGGTCCATGGGATCGACGGCCTCGGCCTCTGCCGTGGCATCGGCGAGATTGAACGCGCCGATGCCCCGCGCCGCACCCTTCAGCGAATGGTTCAGCGCGTGCCACGCTTTCACATCGGCGGTCGGAAGAACCTCCCGCAATTGTTCAAGGATTTCATCGGCCTGGGTCTGGAAAAGGCGCAGGACTTCCGAATTCAGCGTCATGTCGCCGCCCGTGTACCGGGCGAGGTGGACGAGATCGATAGGGCGGTCTTCCAAGCCAACGGACATGGGCAAATCTCACATGCGCTCTGGCGAAGAATGGCAGGGCTTCGTCAAGGCTTTGTTAACATCTGCCCGCTTTTTTCCGCCTTTTTTCAGAAAGGCGCCCAGCCGCTGGGGAAGGGCGACACCCCGATCACGCGAGCATGGGCGAACAGCGCCACCACGAAAATCGCCAGCGCCAGGCCCATCCGCCAGTCGATGACGCGGGCAAGCGAGGCGCAGCCCGAAAGGATCGCGCCGAAGGGGATGTTGGAGGTTTTGGCTGCGAAAGCGTCCCACGCCGCCCCCATCTTGCGGCGGCGCTTGGCGTCAATCGAAACCGTGCCGAACAGCGAAAGCAGGAGGAACGTGCCGAAGAAAATCGTGGAGGCTTCATCGCCATTGGCCAGCGTGTGAAACGCCGCCCAGATCGCCACGCCCCACAGAAACGGATGCCGCGTGATCGCGAGCACGCTCTGCACCGCATTGGGTTTGGCGGCGGCCCCCTCCTGCTTCAGCGAAGTCGGGTTCGGCACGAACAGCCCCGTCACGCCGATCAGGAATGCGATCAGCACCACGGGGATGCCAAGATGCCGCACACCCGGCCCCAGATTGTAAAGCGTGGGGTCCGCACCGCTCGCCTGCGCGATGTTGTACGAAATCACCAGCCAGGTGATGGCGAGAATGGAAGCCAGCGAGAACAGGCCCAGATAGGCATTCTCGCCAATGGTCCCAACGATTGTGTCGCGCGCTCTGGTTCCCGCAATCAGAAGATGAATGCCCAGAAAAACGGCAGACGCCGCGAGCAGCATGGTCATCTCGCCCCTCCCTCGAAAATTGAAACCTATGCCGTCCACAACATTATTCAACGGCGCGCGGGCGTGAAAAAGTTCCTGTGTGAAATTGGGGTTCGCGATTCTGTTACCCGTTGGTTAAGATGCCCCCTCGCATCCGCTGAGGGGTGATCCATGCCGACTTTCGCAACCGAGCGGCAACAGCAACCTGTCCTTGTCCCGGAGAAGCCTCCGGCCGTGAAAGAGCGCCGCGTGAAAGATCGCCGTGCGCGTTCGCGTGCGAAACAGGACGCGGGCTTCTGGGGCGTGGCCTTTGCTGTTGTGATGGGCGCGTTCTGGGCGGGCGCGATGGCGGCGTATCTCGCCGGTTATCTTGGCGCGGGCGGCATTGGGGCGCTGGGCGTTCAGCAGACCGCGCTCTTCGCCGCCATGGTGTTCGTGCCGCCGATGTTTTTCATTGCAGGCGCATGGGCGATTGCGCGCGGGGCCGCCATGAGCGGCACGGTCGAAATGCTGTCGCGCCAGATCGACAGATTGTTTTCGTCGGACGAAGAATCCTCGCGCACGGCGGCAAAGCTTGGCCGCGCGGTGCGTCACGAACTCGATGCGCTGAACGCCGGTATTGACGGCGCATTCGCGCGCATGCGGGCGCTGGAAACCGTGTTGCAGAACCAGATCGCCGCACTCGATGAAGTCAGCGCCCGCACCGATGTGCGCGCGCAGGCGGTGGCGGCGCGGCTGGGCCAGGAACGCGAGCGGATCGAAACCTATGTCGATGCGCTTAACGATTCCGCGGGCCGCGCCAGCGAGTTCCTCTCCGGCCAGACAGGCGAACTGAAAGCCATCATCGAATCCGCAGGCGATGTGTTCGCACAAGGTGCGGTGCATGCGCATGGCATCGCCTCGAAAGGCGCTGCCGAATTGCAAACCGTCATCGAAGCAGCAGGCGCTGCACTGGAGAAACGCGCCGGTCATGCCGCCCATCTCGTGGCCGGCCGTTCGGACCAGTTGAAAGCCGTCATCGATTCCGCGCAGCACGGTTTGAACGAAACCGCGGCGCATGCCGACAACATTTTGTCGGGCCGCATCGCGCAGCTGAAAACGGTCATTGATGGCGCCGCGGACAATCTGGGCGAAGCGGCGGAGCGTTCCGCCGAACTCGTCGCGGGCCGCGTGGCGCAGTTCAAGGCCGTGATCGAATCCACCGAAGGCTCGCTGAAATCGGCGGGGCAATCGCTGGAAACGCAGGCCGCCGGTTTCCGCGCCGCTGCGGATGCGGCATCGCAAGCCCCCGTCAATGCCGCCGTCGAACTCGACAAGCAGGCCAAGAAAATCGAAGCCGTCACCGATGCCGCGATGGCGCGCGCCGAATTCGTACTCGGCCGTCACGAACGCCACCGCGCCGCGATGGGCGAATTGCTGCAGAAGCTGAAAGACGAAAGCACGGAACTGGAAGCAGCACTCGCCAATCAGCGCGGCGCGATGGAACGCGCCATCAGCCTGCTTGCGCCCGAAGCCAAGCGGTTCGAGACACTTCTGGCCGATACTGGCCATCATGTGGAACTCATCATGGCGAACGCGGAAGCCCGCGCCGCGCAAATCGCCGTCAATCTTTCGCGCGACGCGGAGAAGCTTCAGGAAACAAGTGCGGCCGCCGACGTGACGCTGGTAAAACTCGCCGACACGATGCGCGAAGCGGGCGCATCAGCCCATATGCTGATCGGCGAAACCGCCGCCGAAGCCAAGAACAATGCCAAATCGCTGGTCGGCGAGGCGATGGCCGAATGCGAAAAACTCATTCGCGCGGCTGGAGAACTCGCAGCACAAACCGCCGAGATCCGCGTCGGCCTCAACGAAGTGGTGGAGGAGATGGAAGGCCATCTTCTCACGCTGCCCGGTGTCGCCCAGCAGGAGGCGCAGCGCGTGCGCGATCTTGTGCGCAGCGAGACGGAGGAAATTCTCGATCTCTCCGCGCGCACCATCACCACCATTCACGCCCGCACCATTGCGCGCTCCAACATGCGGCCCGAGATCGATGCAGGCGAAGCGCCGATGGGCGACAGTCTGATGATGCGCGCGCGCAAGCTGACGCAACGGCCCAAGCGCAAGGCGCCCGAATACCGGCCCATCGAAGGCGACGGCGCGAAATGGGAAATGAGCACGCTGCTCGCCGCCGTGGACACGGGCGAAACACGCGACAGGCAGCAATTGCAGCCGGGTGGGGCTGCGGCGTTGGGCGCGCTGGAAGCGGCGTTGGCTGATCTCGCGCTTGATCTCACCGCCTTTGCGACGCCATCGCCGGGCGAGGATGAATGGCGGCGTTATCTCGCCGGCGACCGCGCCGTGTTCGCGCGCAGGCTGGCCGAGGAAATCGATTCCGATGCCGTCAACCGCATCACCAATCTCTATCGCGAGGATGCCGCGTTTCGCGAAGCCGCCGATACTTACATCGGTGAATTCGAGACGTTGCTGGCGCGCGCGCGGGTTGGCGATGGCGGTTTGCTGGCCTCCACCATGCTCAGCGCCGACACTGGAAAGATTTATCTGGCGCTCGGTTATGCGCTGGGGCGTCTAACGTAATTTGCGCAGACGCGCGGCGTAGAAACCATCCATGCCGTCCGGCAGGTGACAGGGCAGCGTTCGCAAATCGCCGTCTGCTGTCAGCAATCGCGACATGCCGAACACTTCATCCGCGTTGATCGACACGCGCGCGAAATCTTCGCGGCTTTCCAGAAACGATGTGATTTGTTCCAAGCCTTCTTCCGGTTCCAGCGAACACACCGCGAAAACAAGAATGCCGTCCGGCGCGAGCATGTCGGCTGCAGCGTCCAGCAATTCGCGCGCGCCTTGCGCGCACGCCATCACATCGGAGGCGCTTTTGATCCAGCCCAGTTCCGGATGCCGCCGCATCGTGCCTGTGGCGCTGCAAGGCGCATCGAGCAGAACGAAAGGCGTGAGCGTTTCAGGCACGAAATCGCGAATGTCGGATTCGATGAGCGTTGCATTGAGATGAAGTCGGTCAAGGTTTTCCGTGATGCGCGAAAGACGCGAGGCTTCGCGTTCTACCGCGATGACATTTGCGCCCATTGACGCCAATTGCGCTGTCTTGCCGCCGGGCGCGGCGCATAAATCAATGACGCTTTGCCCGTTTACATCCCCCAGCAAACGAGCAGGCAAAGACGCCGCTACATCTTGCACCCACCACGCGCCTCCGGCGTAACGGGGAAGCGCATCGACACGTCCCGCGTCGCGAAGGCGAAACACATTGTCGAACAGGTTTTCAGCATCGGGAAAAAATTGCGCCGCTTGCGCTTTATCTTTCACAACAACATCAAGCGGCGCAGGCGAAAGATGCGCGGCTGCAATCTTACGTGTTGTTTCTTCGCCGTAAGCCTCGCACCAGCGCGTCCACAGCCAGTCCGGCGTGTTGAGGCGCGCCGCGTCCTGTTTGGCGAGGATGGATTTTCCTTCGCTTGCAACGCGCCGCAGCACAGCATTCACCAGCGGGCGAAAATGCACGGCCTTGTTGTCGCGTTCGCACAAACGGTTGGCTGCATCGACGGCGGCGTGGGGCGGCACGTCGAGAAACAACAGCTCGCACGCGCCAGCCAGCAATATCTCCGGCACCGGCCCCACGCGATGCGGCGCGGGCGGCTTGACGACGAAATGTTTGATCAGCGCATCGAGTTGACCGAAGCGGCGCAGTGTTTCCCCGACAATTGTGCGCGCAAAGCCCGCATCGCGTTGTGAAAGATTTGCTTGTGCCAGAACGTCATCCTGCACGGCATCGAGCGGACGCCGCTTGCGCAGCACATCGGAGAGAATGGCTTGTGCCGCAATGCGCGCGGGCAATCCCGCGCTCTCGGTTTTCACGACCACGGACCGGAATCGGATTGCTGGCCCATCTGCACCGCCATCATCTTGAGCCGCGCGATGCGTTCTTCCGTGGAAGGATGGCTTGCGAACATTCCGGAGAACGCGCCATGCAGCGGATTGATGATGAACATATGCGCGGTTGCCGGGTGCGCGTCCGCCGCTTCATTGTCGATGGCGGCGGCTTCGGGCGCAATGCGCTGCAATGCCGACGCCAGCCATAATGGCCTGCCGGAAAGCTCCGCGCCCGCGCGGTCAGCCTCGAATTCGCGCGTGCGGCTGATCGCCATTTGCACCAGCACTGCCGCCAGCGGCGCAAACAATGTGACAACCAGCATGCCGATCAGACCCAGCGGATTGCGCCGCCCGCCCATGAAGAAGGCGAAATTCGCCAGCATCGAAATCGCGCCCGCGATGGTGGCCGTGATCGTCATGGTCAGCGTGTCACGGTTCTTCACATGGGAGAGTTCATGCGCCAGCACGCCCGCCAGTTCTTCGTCATTGACGCTCGACAACAATCCGCTTGTCACGCAAACAGCGGCATGTTCGGGATTGCGGCCGGTTGCAAACGCATTGGGCTGCGGATTTTCAGAAATGAAAACTTTCGGCGGCGGTAATCCCGCTTTCGCGGCCAGCTGATACACGGTGTGAACCAGAACGGGCGCGGACGCCTCATCCACTTCACGCGCGCCATACATATGCAGCAATGCGCTGTCGGATTTCCAGTAAGCGAGGAAATTCATCCCGGCCGCGAACACGAACGCCATCGCCATGCCCGCTTCGCCACCGACCAGCCCGCCTACGAACAGGAACAGGCCCGTCATCAGGGCCATCAATATGCCGGTGCGAACGATGTTCATGGCCTTGATGTAGGGTCTGGCAAAATCCGGTCAAGCACCCCATTTTAGGGGTATGGCTAGGCCCAAGAAATCGGCGGACATCGCCGTCCGTATCCGTGAGGCGGGCAAACGCGCCCGGGCCGAAGCCGAGGCGCGGGCGCAGGTAATGCCGGAATTGCCCAGGGAACTGGGCGGTCCGGCAGGCCCGGAACCCACCCGTTACGGCGATTGGGAGCGCAAGGGGATAGCCTCCGACTTCTAGCTTGATCGGGCCTCACCGAGGGTCCATTGAAGGAAAACCATGTTCATCCAGACCGAATCCACGCCGAATCCGGCGACCCTGAAATTCCTGCCCGGCCGCGAGGTCATGGGCGAAAGCGCCGTCGCCGATTTCCCGGATCGCGAGGCCGCCGCCCGTTCGCCGCTGGCCGCGGCCCTGTTCGCCGTGCCGGATGTGTCGCGCGTCTTCTTCGGCTCCGATTTCATTTCCGTCACCAAGGCCGACGGCGACTGGAAACATCTGAAGCCCGCCGTGCTGGGCGCGATCATGGAGCACTTCACGCGCGGTCTGCCGCTGATCGAAACCGCGGCGAACGAGGCCGACGAACCCACCTATTCCGGCGAGGACGAAGAGATCGTCTCGCAGATTAAAGAGCTGATCGAAACCCGCGTGCGCCCCGCCGTGGCGCAGGATGGCGGCGATATTATTTTCAAAGGCTTCGACAGCGGCACGGGCGTCGTGTTCCTGCATATGCGCGGCTCCTGCGCGGGCTGCCCGTCATCGACGATGACGCTCAAGCACGGCATCGAAAACATGCTGCGCCATTACGTGCCGGAGGTGAACGGCGTCGAGGCGGTTTGATGCGCCTCCTCGCGGTTGACACCGCGCTGGGCGCCTGTTCCTGCGCCATTCTCGACGATACGCGTGTGCTGGCGCATCGCTTTGTCGTGATGGAGCGCGGCCATGCCGAGGCGCTCGCGCCCATGGTCGAAGAGGCGATGCGCGAAAGCGGCGTTGCGTTTGCGCAATTGGATCGTCTCGCCGTCACGACAGGCCCCGGCACATTCACGGGCCAGCGCGTGGGATTGGCGTTCATGCGCGGTATGCGTATTGCGCTGAAGCGCCCGCTGATCGGCATCACAACGCTTGAGGCCATGGCGCATCAGGCGATGGCGGAAACGGGTTTGGCACAGGCGGCTTCGCTGCATGATGCCAAGCGCGATGAAGTCTATCTCGAAACGATTCCCGGCATTGGACCGTCACTCGTATCGTTTGACGATGCAGTGACATTGCTTGCAACGAAAGGCGCAATGGCGCTTGCGGGCACGGCTGCCCCTCGCGCCGCTGAGTTGTTGCCCAATGCCGTGCTGTCATCCGTGTGTCAGCCCGATGCGTTATGGGTGGCGCGGTTGGCATTGGCGCGCGAAGCAAACAACGAAGCGCCCAAGCCGCTATATCTGCGCCCGCCTGACGCCAAGCTTCCGGCCGTCCGCGCATGAAGCTTGCGACGGAGGCCGATCTCGCAACATTGGCAAAATTTCATTCTGCCTCGTTCGAGGAGCGCTGGGACGAAGCGGCGTTGGGCGAGTTGCTTGCCAGCCCCGGCGCGTTCGCGCTTGTGGCCGACGGTGGCTTCATTCTTGTCCGGGTTGCCGCCGACGAAGCCGAAATCCTGACGCTGGCAGTTTTGCCGCCCCATCGCCGGAAAGGGATTGGGCGCGCGCTGGTTTTGGCGGCTGCAGACCACGCCCATGCCGGGGGCGCGGCGCACCTGTTTCTGGAAGTCAGCACCGCAAACCCGGCCGCCCTTGCCCTCTATACGGGCCTCGGTTTTGGGGAAGTGGGCCGCAGACCCGCCTATTACCGCAGCCCCCCCGGCGATGCCCTGATTCTGCGGGCAAACCTGCCGCTTGCCGCCGCGGCCTTGGGAAATTCCGGGCAAACCGACTAGAATGTGCCCAACCGGAGGAGCGGACGTGTCGCGGGTCGAAAAGCTTTGCATGGAAAAGGGTCTGCGCATGACCGAGCAGCGCCGCATCATTGCGCGCGTGCTGTCCGATGCGTCCGACCACCCGGATGCGGAGGAGCTTTACCGCCGCGCCTCCGCCCTTGACCCGCATATCTCCATCGCCACCGTCTATCGCACCGTGAAGCTGTTCGAAGATGCGGGCATTCTGGAGCGCCATGATTTCCGCGACGGCCGCTCGCGCTATGAGGAAATCCCCGAAGCGCATCACGATCACCTCATCGATGTGCAGACCGGCAAGGTGGTGGAATTCCGCAACGAGGAGATCGAAAAGCTGCAACGGCGCGTGGCCGAGGAACTGGGCTTCGAACTCGTCGATCACCGGCTGGAGCTTTACGGCGTGCCCAAGCGGCCTAAGACCGGCGCGGCCTCCTGACACGATGCGAAGCCTGCGCGCCATTGGGATTCTATCCACGTTTCTGCTGGTCACGCTGATCCTGCTGCCGTGGCAGGAATCGGCCGTGCGCTTCGGGCTGAAGCGCCGCAAAAGTTTTCCGCAGCGTTATCACCGCTTTCTCGTGAAGCTGTTCGGCCTGCGCATTCGCGTGATCGGCGAACCCGTGCGCGGGGGCGTGCTGATCGTGGCCAACCACACATCTTATTTCGATATTCTGGTGTTCTCGTCGATCAAGCGCGTGTCGTTTGTGGCCAAAAGTGAAGTGCAGACTTGGCCGTTTTTCTCCACGCTGGCGCGGTTGCAGGAAACTGTGTTTGTCGAACGTACGCGGCGTACGAAAACGGGCGTTGCACGCGATGAAATTCGCGACCGGCTGGTGTCCGGCGATACGCTGGTGCTGTTTCCCGAAGGCACGTCGAATGATGGCAATCAGGTGTTGCCGTTCAAAAGCGCGCTGATGGGGGCTGCCGAAACCAAACTCGGCACGGATGCCAGCGGCAAAACCATTCCCGTCATCGTGCAGCCCGTATCGGTTGCGTATGTGGGGCTGTACGGCATTCCCATGGGGCGCGAGAACCGGCCCATGTTCGCATGGTATGGCGACATGGAATTGGTGCCGCATCTGTGGGAAGCGTTGCGGATGGGGCCGGTCGATGTCGTGATCGAATTCCATGCGCCGATGACGGCGGAAGGTGCGGGCGGGCGCAAAGCGCTTGCCGCTGCCGCCGAAACGATTGTGCGCAAAGGTCAGGCGCGCGCGCTCGCGGGCGAACCCAAACACAAGCCGGTTGCCGAAACGCCGCCCGCAGCAATCGTGGAGCAGGCCGCATGAGTACACCTGCGCGCGCGATGAAAAAGCTGTTCATCAAAACCTATGGCTGCCAGATGAATGCGTATGATTCCCAGCGCATGAGCGATCTGCTGGCGCCGTTGGGTTATGCGCCCATCGATGCGCCCGACGATGCGGACATGGTGATCCTCAACACCTGTCACATCCGCGAGAAAGCGGCGGAGAAGGTTTATTCCGAGCTTGGCCGGTTGAAGAAACTGAAAACCCGCAAAGCCGAAACCGGTTCGCCGATGCTGATTGCGGTTGCGGGCTGTGTGGCGCAGGCCGAAGGGGCGGAAATTGTGGCGCGCCAAAGCGCCGTCGATATTGTCGTCGGCCCGCAATCCTATCATCGCTTGCCGGAGATGATTGCGCGGATCGCACGCGGCAGCGGTCATGTGCTGGAAACCGATTTTCCTGCGGAAGACAAATTTGATTCCCTGCCGGGCGAAACGGGGAATGTTGGCGCATCCGCATTTCTCACCGTGCAGGAAGGTTGTGATAAATTCTGCACGTTCTGCGTGGTTCCTTACACGCGCGGCAGCGAATATTCGCGGCCCGTGGCGCAGATCGAGGCTGAGGCCCGTCGTTTGGTGGAAAGCGGCGCGCGTGAGATCACGCTGCTGGGCCAGAACGTCAATGCCTATAGCGGCGCAGGGCCGGACGGCGAGGCGTGGACGCTCGCGCAACTCCTTCGCAAACTTGCAGGCATGGAAGGCATTGCGCGGTTGCGTTACATGACCAGCCATCCGCGCGACATGGGCGAGGATCTGATCGCGGCCCATGCGGATGTGGAAATGCTCATGCCGTTCCTGCATCTGCCCGTGCAATCGGGGTCGGATCGCGTGCTGGAAAAGATGAATCGCCAGCACAAGGCGGATGATTATCTGCGTCTCGTCGAACGCATCCGCGCGGCGCGCTCCGACATGGCGCTGTCCTCCGATTTCATCGTCGGCTTCCCCGGCGAAAGCGATAAGGATTTCGAGGCGACGTTGTCGCTGGTGCGCGAAGTCGGTTACGCTTCGTCTTTCTCGTTCAAATATAGCCCGCGCCCCGGCACGCCCGCTGCTGTTTCAGGCGCGCAAATCCCGGAAGATGTGAGAGCAGCCCGTCTTCAAACGCTGCAAGCGTTGCTGCGCGCGCAGATGGACGGGTTCAACAAATCTTGCGAAGGCCGCACGATGGATGTGCTGTTTGAGAAGCCGGGCCGCAAAGCGGGGCAGGCGATTGGCCGCAGCCCCTATCTGCAGCCCGTGCATGTCGATGGCGCGGAATCGCTCATTGGTCAAATCGCGCGCGTGCGTATCGAGGCCGCGATGACCAACAGTCTGAAAGGCGCGCTCGACCAGCGATGACGCGGCCGAAGATCACGCTCATCATCGCCGAGCCCAAATGGCGGGCGACGAAAACTTTGCCTGCATTGCTGAAACGCGCCTGTCTGCTTGCACTCGAGCGCGCGGGCGCGCGGGAAGGCGAAATAACGATCCTGCTCGCCGATGATGCGCGGCTGCGCGAGTTGAACGCGCTGTTTCGCGGCAAGGATACACCGACAAACGTGTTGTCGTTTCCGGCCGCGCCCAATGACACGCAGCAATTGGGCGATGTCGCGATTGCCTATGGCGTCGCCGCGCGCGAGGCAAAGGCTGAAGGCAAATCGCTTTCCCATCACACGGCGCATCTGGCCGTGCATGGCGTGTTGCATTTGCTGGGTTACGATCACATCAAGATTCGCGACGCCCGCAAAATGGAAAAGCTCGAAACTGAAATCCTCGCCGCGTTGAAAATTCCCGATCCGTACATCTCGCGAAAGGCCGCCTGATATGGCCGAAGCGCGCGACGACGATAAACCCTCTTTGCTGAAACGCCTGTCGCTGGCGTTGCGCGGCGGCATCAATCCCGCCATGCGCGAAAGCGTGGCCGAAGTCATGCAGGCCAGCGAAAGCGAAGATCGCGCGTTGTCGCCGCAGGAACGGCGCATGCTTGCGAACCTGTTCAAATTCGGCGAGTTGCGCGTGGCCGATGTCATGGTGCCGCGCGCCGACATCGTGGCGGTGGAAGAGAAAACGCCGCTCTGCGATCTCGTGGCGCTGTTCCGCGAGGCGCAGCATTCGCGCCTGCCCGTCTATCGCGAAACGCTGGATGATCCCGTCGGCCTCATGCTGCTGAAAGATGTGGTCGGTCTCATAGAAACGGAGATCGATGGCAGCTTCCGCTGGCGCAACGTGCCCATCGCTTCGCTGTGGCGCACGCTTCTGTTTGTGCCGCCTTCCATGCCGCTGCTTGATCTGTTGCTGAAGATGCAGGCGTCGCACACGCATCTGGCGCTGGTTATCGACGAATATGGCGGCACGGATGGCCTCGTGACGATCGAGGATATCATCGAAGAGATCGTTGGCGATATCGAAGACGAACATGACGAGGAGCTGAAACAGGTCCGCTCGCAAGGCGACGGCGTCTATGTCGCCGATGCGCGTACGGCGCTGGAGGATTTTCGCGAACTGACCGACATCGCACTCACGCCCGCCGACCCCGACGAAGATGTCGATACGCTGGGCGGGCTGGTCGTGTCGCTGCTGGGCCGGGTGCCGGAGCGCGGCGAGATCGTGCGTCATCCGCAAGGCTACGAGTTCGAGGTGCTGGAGGCCGATCCGCGCCGGATCAAGCGGCTACGCATCCGGCCCGCCCCGCCAATGCCGGAGCAGGCGTGACGCGAATCGGCGATTTCTTCAGCGGGCTTTCCGGCTGGCGGCGTCTGCTTGCCGCCTTTGTAGCCGGCGCGCTGTCGGCGCTGGCCTTTCCGCCGCTGGAAATCTTTCCCCTTATTCTTCTGAGCTTCGGCGTTCTTGTGCTGCTGCTGGATGGCGCCGTGGCGTCGCCCCGGCCGGTCCGAAGTGCCGCGCTCACAGGATTTGTGTACGGTTTCGCACAATTCCTCGTCGGGCTTTATTGGGTCGGTTACGCGTTCACCGTCGATGCCGCCAACCACGCCTGGCAAATCCCGTTCGTGGAACTTTTTTTGCCGGGCATTCTGGCGGTCTTTACGGCACTCGCTTGCGCCGCGGCCGCGAAATTGTGGCGCGCTGGTGTCGCGCGCATTTTCATTTTCGCAATCTGCTATGCGCTCGCCGAATGGTTGCGCGGTCATGCATTCACGGGCTTCCCGTGGAATCTTCCCGCGTATAGTTGGGGTGCATCGCCCGCCATCATGCAGAGCGCTGCAATATTTGGCGCCTACGGACTCTCGTTGCTGACAATTTTGTTCGGCGCTTCACTTGCAGAACTTTGTGTGAAGTCTCGCATAAGGCTCCTATTGCCCGCGATCATGTTTTTTCTGTTTGCGGTATTTTGGGTGTGGGGTGCAATGCGGCTTGCGAACATTGTCGTCGCCGATGTGCCGGGCGTGCGCTTGCGCATCGTACAACCAAACATCCCCGAAACGGAAAAATTCGGCCGCGCTTTTGTGGACCGCAACTGGCGCAGGCTGATTCTTTTGAGTATCGCGAAGAACGGTCCCGATCCCACGCATATCATCTGGCCGGAATCCGCACCGCCCTTCCTGCTTGACCGTTCGCCGGTGGCGCTGGACGACATTGTCTTCCTCACCGGCACGCATCGTGTGCTGCTGACGGGGGCGGCGCGGATGACGGAAAACACAAGCGGGCAGCGGGTTTTCTACAACAGCCTCTATATCTTTGGGCATGGCGGCGCGCTGGAAGGCGTCTATGACAAGTTCCATCTTGTGCCCTTCGGCGAGTACCTGCCGCTGGAAGATTTTTTCCATTCGTTAGGCATAGACAAGGTTGTAAACAGTCCCGGCGGCTTCTCCGCAGGCCCCGGACCGCGCACATTTGCCGTGCCGGGCGCACCAAAGGTTGGTCCGCTCATCTGCTACGAAGTTATATTTCCCGGCAAAGTTGTGGGTACTGAACGTCCTGGCTGGCTCGTGAATGTCACCAATGATTCCTGGTTCGGATCGGGCGCGGGCCCCTATCAGCATTTTCTCATTGCACGCATGCGCGCCATCGAAGAGGGCCTGCCTATTGTGCGCGCCGCCGGCACGGGTATTTCCGCAATTATCGATCCGCTGGGGCGCGTGAAAGCCTCCTTATCACTCAACCAAATGGGGTCGCTTGATGGTCCGCTTCCCGCTGCGATTGCGCCGACACCCTATGCACGCTTCGGCGATGCGTTGTTCGTGTTGATGTTGCTCGCATGTGCCGCTATGTCTGTTTTCGCGGCTTTGCGAAATGACGCACGCGGGGCCGACTGAAGAAAACATCTTCCCGTCAGTGCGGGGAACTGTTTAAGGTCGATTCACGGGGGCAATAAAAAAACGTGTGCAACGGTGCCTAGGAAACAAGCGAACCCGATAGACGCCCAGGTGGGCAGCCGTGTCCGTCTCAGACGCATGCTCATCGGCATGAGTCAGGAGAAGCTGGGCGAGTTGCTGGGGCTTACGTTCCAGCAGGTCCAGAAATACGAAAAAGGCGTCAACCGCATCGGCGCCGGACGGCTGTTTCAGGTGGCGCGGATTCTGGGTGTCGAGATCCCGTATTTCTATGAAGACGTGCAGACCGAAGCGGGCGCCGCACACGGGTTCGCCGAAGATGCGATTTCGCCGCCCGTGATGGAATTCGTAGCCTCCGGCGAAGGCCTGCAGCTCAGCCTCGCCTTTATGAAGATCAAGGATACGAAGGTCAGAAAGCGTGTGCTCGAACTCGTGAAGAGCATTGCGCATGACGAAAGCGCTGAGGACTAGTCTTTCTTGTTGCGCGCGTTTTTTTCTTCGATGCCGGAACGGCCTTCGCGCGCGGCAAGTGCTGCATAAACATCGTCCGGCTCCACGCCGCACGCGGCCCATAACACCAGCAGATGATAAAGCACGTCGGCGGATTCCGCCGTCAGCGCCTGCTTGTCTCCGCTGGTGGCCGCAATCGCGGCTTCGACGGCTTCTTCGCCCAGCTTCTTTGCGCAACGCTGCACGCCGTCGTTCAAGAGTTTGGCCGTGTACGATGTATTCGGATCGCCACCTTTCCGCGCGGCGATGGCCGCGAACAGCCGGTCGATGGCGTGTTGCGACACGCTAATTGCTCCGCTCGTCGAGCAGACGCCGCGCAATCACCTGCGCCTGAATTTCGGCGGCACCTTCGAAGATGTTCAGGATGCGCGCATCGCACAGCACGCGGCTGATCGGATATTCGAGCGCGAAACCATTGCCGCCGTGGATTTGCAGCGCGTTGTCGGCGCAGGCCCAGGCCACGCGCGCGGCCAGCAATTTCGCCATTCCCGCTTCCAGATCGCAGCGCCGGCCTTCGTCTTTTTCGCGCGCGGCGAAATAGGCGATCTGGCGCGCCACGGTGATTTCCACCGCCATCATCGCAAGCTTGTCGCGCACGCGCGGGAAATTGATCAGTGGCTGCCCGAATTGTTGGCGCTCCAGCGCATAACGCAGGCCCAGATCAAGCGCACAGAGCGCCACGCCGACGGCGCGCGCCGCGGTCTGAATGCGCGCGCTCTCAAACGTCTGCATCAATTGCTTGAAGCCCTGGCCTTCTTCGCGGCCCAGCAAATTCGCGGCGGGCACTTCGAAACCATCGAAGCCGATTTCATATTCCTTCATGCCGCGATAACCGAGGACGCCGATTTCGCCGCCGCTCATGCCCTTCGCGGGAAACTTTTCCGTTTCCGTGCCACGCGGCTTTTCGGCGAGGAACATCGAAAGCCCGCGATAACCCGCGACATCGGGATTGGTGCGCACCAGCAGCGTCATCACATCGGCGCGTGCTGCGTGCGTGATCCATGTCTTGTTGCCGTAGATTTTATAGGTGTCGCCTTCGCGCACCGCGCGCGTGCGCAACGCGGCCACATCCGATCCGCCATTGGGTTCGGTGAACACCGCGGTCGGCAATTTCTCGCCGCTGGCGATTTTCGGCAGCCAATATTCTTTCTGGTCTTTCGTGCCGCCGGTGAGAATGAGTTCGGCTGCGATCTCTGAGCGTGTGGCAAGCGAGCCGACGCCGATATAACCGCGGCTCAATTCTTCCGACACCACGCACATCGCGGCTTTGGAGAGGCCCGCGCCGCCGAATTCTTCGGGAATGGTGAGGCCGAACACGCCCAGCGCCGACAATTCCTCGATCACCGCCAGTGGAATCAGCTCATCTTTCAGGTGCCATTGATGGGCGAAAGGTGTCACCTTGTCGGCGGCGAAGCGGAAGAACTGCTCGCGAATCATCCCCATCGTGTCGTCGAGGCCGGGGTCGCCGATGCTCATCGCGCCCTGATGGCGGGCGATATATTCACCGATGCCCGCCCGCACTTCCGGCCTGGTGCCGGTTGCGACCAACTCACGCACCACGGGGGTCCAGAAGCCCGCAACGTCCTCGTCGGTCAGGCCCATGTCATAAGGCCGCACGATCTCGTTCTGGCTCATGGGGATGCCGCCCGCGATCTGCGCGAGATACTCGGCGAAGGCTGCTTCCAGCAGCAGCCGCTCGATCTCGCCGAAGCGGTGCTCGCGGTGAAGCGCCTGGCCCCAGCGCGCCATCTGGCGCAGCGCCTCCACATTGGTGGCAAGCCAGGCGAGGCCGTGGGCGGCACGTTGCTCGCGGTCCAGCGCGGTCGCGGAAATCTTGCCGTCCGTGCTGACCATCTCGCGGACGGAGAATTTCGCGGCCACGAACAGGCCTTCGGCGGCCAGCACGGCCTCGCCGCAGCGGGCCAGAAGATGGGGAATGATTGGAGCGTTGGTGTTCATGGCTTCGGGGTCAAATGTTGCGGGCGCGGACATTAGCGGAGTCTTTGTGGCGGCGCACCATCGCAGGCGATCTTGCGAAGCGGCTTTTCTCCGGCATAAATCCCGGCCGGGCGGAAATGCAGTCGAAGAGGAAAATCCCATGAAGTTTGCGCGTGTCGCCGGTCTTTCCGGTTTGCTTTTGTTGAGTGCTATGGCGGCACAGGCAGGCGATTTGCTCCCTGCCGATGCGGCGAAAATGCGCGCCTACACGCTCACTATGGACAAGATCCGCAAATACCAGATGGCGATGAACGATTTTTCGAAGGCCGAAGCCGCCCATCCGGACCTCAAGACCGAAGCCGATAAAGCCGGCGACGAACACGATCCCAACCTTGACGCCACGGAAGCCAAGATGATGCGCCATCCCCGCCTGATGGCCTTTTTCACGAAATACGGTCTGACGGCGAACGATGTGGCGGTGCTGCCGCTGGTGCTGATGTCGGCCAGCGTCGCAGCCCAATATCCGGCCTCGGCGCCCAAGCTCGCCCCCGAAACGTCGCCCGCGCAGATCGCGTTTTGCAAGGCGCATCAGGCCGAACTCGCCAAGATGGATATTTCCGGCAATGCCGACGCCGACAAGCAGGGCGCTTCAGGGTCGCAATAACGGGATTATTTCGGCGCGACGGTCACGGTGACGGCAAAGCTGTTGGACGGCGCTTTGTCTTCGCCGGATTTCACATAGCTGGCTTTGAGCGTGACCGTGCCCGCTTCGCGCGGCGTGAAGCTGAAAGTCGTTGTCTCCGGCGCGCCCGCGACGGCCACCGAATCCATCATGCGGCCGGATAGCGTGAGTTCGGGCGTGAGATCGGAATCCAGTTTCCAGTAACCCGCGCCATGCGCGCCGGGCAATTTCACGGTCAGGGAATCGCCGGGCGACAGCGTGACGCTCTTGCCCGCGTCGGCGTCGGTGATGGTGACTTCGCTTGCGGCAGCGGCGCTCGCGAAAGCGAAGGCAAGGGCCGTACCGAAAGCGAAGGCTCTCATGGGAAATTCCTTAGAGGCTTGGGCTTCCCTCGATCACGTCTTCGAAGGTGCGAAGGCCCGGCCGCTGGGCGTTGACCAGCACCGCCATATTGCCCGGCAGATGTTCGTTCTTCCACATCTTCGTATGGGCGCGGGGAATATCGGCCCAGGAAAACACTTCGGACATGCAGGGATCGATGCGCCGGTCCACGACAAGGCGATTGGCAAGCGACGCCTGATAGAGATTCGCGAAATGGCTGCCCTGTATGCGTTTCTGGCGCATCCAGACATAACGCGCATCAAACGTGATGTTGTAACCGGTGGTGCCGGCGCAGAACACGACCATGCCGCCACGTTTCACGACAAGGCACGAAACCGGGAAGGTGCTCTCGCCGGGATGCTCGAACACCATGTCCACATCATTGCCCTTGCCGGTGACGTCCCAGATGGCCTTGCCGAATTTGCGCGCTTCTTTCGTCCACGCATCATATTCGGGCGTGCCGACCGTCGGCATCTGGCCCCAGCAATTGAAATCCTTGCGATTGATGACGGCTTTGGCGCCCAGCGACAAAACGAAATCGCGTTTGGTCTCGTCGGAGATCACGCCGATGGCATGCGCGCCCGACACCGCGCAAAGCTGCACGGCAAACGAACCGAGTCCGCCGCTCGCGCCCCAGATCAACACGTTATGGCCGGGGCGCAGAATATGCGGCCGGTGTCCGAAGAACATGCGATAGGTCGTGGCCAGCGTCAGCGTGTAACAGGCGCTTTCTTCCCAAGTGAGATGTTTGGGCCGCGGCATAAGCTGGCGGTCCTGTACGCGGGCGAATTGCGCGAAGCTGCCGTCCGGCGTTTCGTAACCCCAGATGCGCTGGCTGGGCGAGAACATCGGATCGCCGCCATTGCATTCCTCGTCGTCGCCATCGTCCTGATTGCAATGCACGACGATCTCGTCGCCGACCTTCCAGCGCGTGACCTTGGAGCCGACCGCCCAGACAATGCCGGACGCATCGCTGCCCGCGATGTGATAGGGATTTTTGTGCCCGTCGATGGGCGAAACCGGCGTGCCGAGACCCGCCCAGACGCCGTTGTAATTCACGCCCGCCGCCATCACGAGGATCAGGACATCGTGACTGTCCAGACCCCAAGTCGGCACGACCTCGATCTGAAAGGATTTTTCCGGCTCGCCGTGCCGCTCCTTGCGGATGGTCCAGGCGTACATGTTCTTCGGCACATGGCCGAGCGGCGGAATCTCGCCGATCTCGTAAAGGTCTTTATAGACTTCCAGCGTTGGCTTCTCGGCCGATTGCGCCATGAACATCTCTCCCGACAGCCCGATTGGCGCGGGATTAAGGCGTGACATGTGTTGCATTGCAACAGGTATTGATGTGGTTGTTAACAACGCCGCAGGGTGTGATGTAATAAAATTGCGCTAACGCAATTTCAAATTGCGGCGCTGCGGCGGCCGAAGCCGTTTTTGCTTCGCTGCCAAGGCTTTTTCTTGCCTTTGGCTTTCCCGGCGATCTCCTTGAGCTTCATGCTCTGGCGGATGGAAAGCGACGTGCCGGGGCCGCCCTTTTCGGGATCGCGGAAAGCGCGGCCGTATTTTTCCACCCGTTCCTCGACAGAACCCAGAAATTCACCCTCCCATTCGGAAAGTTTTTCGCCGCTCAGCTCCGCGGCTTTTTGCACGCGGCGCAGTGCCTTGAGCGCCGCGCGCTTGGCCTGCTCATGCTGCCGTTCGATTGTGATGGGCTTGCGTTTCATTGTTTGGTTTTGCGTTTGAAGGCTGCCATCTCCGCCGGCCCCCCACCTTGCGACACCGGCCATGTTGCGCTGCAACGCGCTCCAAGGCCATATTATTTGCATGACACGAGACAAACCCTGGATTTTCCGCACCTATGCGGGGCATTCGAGCGCGTCCGCCTCGAACGCACTTTATCGCGGCAACCTCGCCAAGGGGCAGACGGGCCTGTCCGTCGCCTTCGATCTGCCGACGCAGACGGGCTACGACAGCGACCACCCGCTCAGCAAAGGCGAAGTAGGTAAAGTCGGCGTGCCGATCTCGCATCTGGGCGACATGCGCACGCTGTTCGACGGCATTCCGCTTTCGAGCATGAACACGTCGATGACGATCAACGCGCCCGCCGCGTGGTTGCTGGCATTGTATGTGGCGGTGGCCGACGAACAGGGCGCGCCGCGCGCGTCGCTGACCGGCACCACGCAAAACGACATCATCAAGGAATATCTGGCGCGCGGCACCTACATCTTTCCGCCCAAGCCTGCACTGCGCCTGACCTCCGACACAATCGCCTTCACGACGGCGGAAATGCCGAAATGGAATCCGATCAATCTGTGTTCGTATCATCTGCAGGAAGCAGGCGCCGATGCAGTTGAGGAAGCGGCGTTTGCGTTGGCGGCCGCGATCTCCGTTCTCGATGCCGCGAAGAAGCGTGGCGCAATTCCCGAAAGCGAATTCCCTAAAGCAGTGGGGCGCATTTCATTCTTCGTGAATTCCGGTGTGAAGTTCATCACCGAGATCTGCAAGCTGCGCGCGATGGGCGCGTTGTGGGATGAGATCACGCGCGACCGCTACGGCGTCGCCGATCCGAAATATCGCCTGTTCCGTTACGGCGTGCAGGTGAACTCGCTGGGCCTGACCGAACAGCAGCCGGAGAACAATGTCTATCGTGTGCTGTTCGGCATGCTGGGCGTGACGCTGTCGAAGAATGCGCGCGCGCGTGCCGTGCAATTGCCCGCATGGAACGAGGCGTTGGGACTGCCGCGGCCGTGGGATCAGCAATGGTCGTTGCGCCTGCAACAGATCGGCGCGTATGAATCCGACATGCTGGAATATGGCGATATCTTCGACGGCTCGAAGGTCATCGGCGAGAAGGTTGGGGCGCTGACCGAACAGATCCGCGCTGAGATCTCGCGCATCGAAGAGATGGGCGGGGCCGCCTCGCAAAAGGCGCTGGAATATATGAAGGAGCGGCTGGTTACATCCAACGCCGCGCGCGTGGAGAACATCGAAACGGGTTCGGAAATCCGCGTCGGTGTGAATGCCTACACCGAAACCGAACCGTCGCCGCTTACCGCGGGCAATGGTAACTTCATGGTCGTCGATGAAGGTGCGGAACGCGAACAGATCGCGCAGCTCAACGCATGGCGCGAAACGCGCGACACGATGAAGGCCGATGCGGCGCTCATCGAACTCGAACGCGCCGCGAAAGAAGATCGCAATCTGATGCCTGTCTCCATCGAATGCGCGAAAGCGGGCGTCACCACGGGCGAATGGGCGGCACATCTGCGCCGCGTGTTCGGCGAATATCGCGGGCCGACGGGTGTTGCCGCAACCGCGCCGTCGCGCAATGACGAACGCATCGTGGCGCTGCGCGAGGAAGTCGATGCGGCGTCGAAGAAACTCGGCCGCAAGCTGACATTCCTTGTCGCCAAGCCCGGCCTCGACGGCCATTCCAACGGCGCTGAACAAATCGCCATTCGCGCGCGCGATGTTGGCATGTCGGTGATCTATAACGGCATTCGTTTCACGGCCGACGAAATTGTCGCCGCCGCGCGCGAGAAGCAACCGCATGTGATCGGGCTTTCCATTCTCTCGGGCAGCCATGTGCCGCTCGCCGCCGAAGTCGTGGCGAAACTGAAATCGGCTGGCATGCCGGAGGTGAAGGTGGTCGCGGGCGGCATCATTCCGCCGGAGGATGAAATCACGCTGAAGAATTCCGGCGTCGCCGCAATCTACAGCCCCAAGGATTACGACCTCAACGCCATCATGCGCGGCATTGTCGGGCTGGCGACGAATTAGCGCCCGTCATTTGCCAAACAGTTTTGCACGGATCGTTTCGGGTGTTTCGCCGTTCGCGCGTAAATCCCGCAACGTCACCGAGCGGTCGCGCTTGGAGAATTTGTGGCCTTGCTCGTCGAGTATGAGTTTGTGATGTGCATAGGCCGGTGCAGGCAAATCGAGCAGGCTCTGTAGCAGACGCTGCACATGCGTCGCCGCGAACAGATCATTGCCGCGCGTGACGAGATTCACGTTCTGAAATGCGTCATCTACCACAACGGCCAGATGATAGGACGTGGGAATATCTTTTCGCGCCAACACAACGTCGCCGAACAGCAAAGGGTCAACGATGATGGTGCCGTGTTCGCCGTGCGGACCTGTGCCTTGTTCTTCAAACGAAAGCGGACCTGCGATTTTGGCCGCACGCTCCACATCAAGGCGCAGCGCATAAGATTCACCGGATGCGATGCGGGCCTCGCGTTCGTCTTGCGAGAGAGTGCGGCAGATGCCCGGATAGAGCGGGCCTTCGGGGCCGTGTGGGGCTTCATCGGCTCGTGCGATTTCGTCGGCGATGTCCTTGCGCGTGCAGAAACAGGGATAGAGCAGGGCACCCAATCGTGTGAGCGCCGCGCGATAGGCCTCGAAGCGCGTTGATTGCCGCAACACCGGCTTTTCCCAGTCGAGGCCCAGCCAAGCGAGGTCTTCGTAGATCGCGCCTACGAATTCCTCACGGACGCGGCCCCGATCGATGTCCTCGATCCGCAGCAGGAATCGCGCGCCATGCGCGTCCCGCGCGGCGATGGCCGCGTAAGCATGGCCCAAATGCAGCAGGCCCGTTGGACTTGGCGCGAAACGCGTGACAATCATATTCTCAATCTAACGCAGGATTGTTGAGGAGACGATGGCGGCACGCCCTATTACCGGCCCAAGGCTCGCGCCGGCGCGCGGACCTGCGACGCATCTGGTCGTGCTGTGTCACGGCTATGGCGCCGATGGGAATGATCTCATAGGTCTTGCGCCGCATTGGCAGAAGCTTTTGCCGACGGTCGCGTTCGTTTCGCCCAATGCGCCGGAGCGCGTGCCGGGTTCTCAGGGGTTTCAATGGTTTCCCATCTCTCGCCTCGATCCGCGTGAGATGCAGAAGGGCGTGGAATCGGCCGCCGAAACGCTCAATGCGTTCCTTGATGCCGAATTGGCGCGGCTCGAATTGCCCGGCGACCGCCTCGCGCTGGTTGGTTTCAGTCAGGGCACTATGATGTCGCTGCATGTGGGATTGAAGCGCGCGGTGAAGCCTGCCGCTATTGTTGGCTTTTCCGGAATGCTGCCGGGCGCTGACCAGCTTGGCCAATTGCCTGCCGATACGCCGCCCATTTTCCTCGCCCATGGCGATGCGGACCAGATGATTCCGCCGCAGGCTTTGTTCGTTTCGGCGGGGGCGCTCGGCCATGCGGGCGCGTCGGTCCAGTGGCATCTGGCCCGCGGGGTGGGCCATTCTATCGATCAGGCGGGGCTTGTGCTGGGCGGCCAATTCCTTGCCATGGCTTTCCGTGGAATTCTGGCGCGCAAGGGCGAAATTGCCTGTGCGTTAGCCTGATCCTGTCACTTCTCCGTCACGGCGAATCGCTTAAAGTCAGCCCCGGTTGGATTTCGCGCCTGCGCGGACTAAACTCCGCGCGCATCTGAACGGAGATATGGCCTTCAGGGGAATCGTGTCGTGCTAGCCGCAGCCGGTGTGCCCGCTCATAGTCCGGCGCTTGTGCTCAACGCTGACCATCGTCCGCTGAGCTATTATCCGCTGTCGCTATGGTCGTGGCAGGACACGATCAAGGCGGTGTTTCTGGAGCGGGTGAATATCCTCGCCGAATACGATCACAAGGTTCATTCGCCTTCGTTTGAGATGAAGGTGCCCAGCGTCGTTTCGCTGAAAACCTATGTGCGGCCTTCGCGCAATCCGGCGTTCACGCGGTTCAACGTGTTCCTGCGCGACCGCTTCGAGTGCCAATATTGCGGCGCGCATGAAGACCTCACCTTCGATCACGTCATTCCGCGTTCGCGCGGCGGACGCACGACCTGGGATAATGTCGTGGCGGCGTGTGCGCCTTGCAATCTGCTGAAAGGCGGCAGGCTTACGCGGCAGGCGGGAATGCATCCGCGCACGCATCCGCATCGGCCCACGATCAACGAATTGCGCAATAATGGGCGGCTGTTCCCGCCGAATTATCTGCACGAAAGCTGGGCGGACTATCTCTACTGGGATTCCGAACTCGAACCCTGAACGAGCTGCGGCGGACGCCACATCGCGATCAACGGCGGTGCACCGGCAGGTGCAATGTTTTTCCGCGCCATGAATCCGCAACGCTCATAAAGCCGCGCGTTTTTCGGATTGGAATTTTCGAGATAGGCAGGGCTGCCCGTTTCGTCGATATGTTTCAGCGTGGCTTCTATCATCGCCGAACCTAGTCCCATGCCCTGCAATCGCGGCGCGGAGGCAATGAAGGCGAGATAGAAATGTTTTTCATGCGGATGGTTTTTCTCCATCGCATCGGCCATCGCCGAGCCGCGCATCAACCGCGGAAAACCGCATAGCCGCACGAACAGCGGCATCAGCCGCATCTGCTCCATGAAACCGCCGGGGCTTGCGGGCGCATCGGGCGGCAGCCAAGCCGCGCAGACATCGGCCTTGTCGCTCATCCACACTTCGCCGAACGGAATGGCGCGGACATGCAGCAGCCAGAAGAAAAATTGCTCCAGCACCTCGGCGCGGCGGGGGCCGGAGCGCGCGATCCAGTTGAAAATAGGATCGGCGTAGAATGCCGCGGAGAACAATCGCGCCAGCGCGCCGGCATCTTCGGCTTTGGCGCGGCGCGGATGATAGGCCGCTTCGAGACGCTGGTGCCGCTCGTCCTGATCCGCGTAGGTCATAGGCGCTCGGAAAGCGCGATGGCGAGGCGGCATCCCGCCTTGATCGCGCCCGACAGCAAACGATGGCCGGGCGCTTCTTCTGCGCCCTGTGCAATCGCTTCGTCGCGATGGGCGATTTCATCGGCGCGAAATTCGGTGATGGTCTTTTTCAGTTTCGCATCGTCGAGGCGTTCGATCTGTCTGGCGTAGTGTTCGTCGATTACTTCTTCCACTGCCGCCGTACACGCCATCGCGGCTTTCTCGCCCAGCAAGGCCGTTGCCGCACCCAAAGCAAATCCCGCCACGCGCCACACCGGCTCCAGCGCCGTCGGCCGCACGCGGCGTTCGTTGACGAGTTTGTCGAACGCATCGAGATGGCGTTGCTCCTGCTCCGCCATGCGTTCGATGATTTCGGTGGTGGCCTGCGATTTCGGCCGCGCACGCAACACGGCGAGCTGGCCTTCGTAAATCCGTACCGCGCCATATTCGCCCGCGTGATCGACCCGGATCATCGCTTCGACATCGCGCGCTTCGCTCGTGCCCGGCGCTTGCGGCCTTTGAGGGCGGGTCATTTCTGGCTCCTGAGCAGGAACACGGACGCAACCGATGCCGCGCCCAGACAGATCAGCGCATTATAGCCCGCAAGCGAAATTCCCAAGAGCCGCCATCCCGCCACATCGCAGCGCACGATGGGCGCGTTGAGGTCGCCGCCCGCCTGCACCACGAACCGCGCACCGGTGCAGGCGCTTGGTCCAGCCCACCAATGCCACTCCACCCCCGCCTGATAGGCTCCGATGGCCCCGGACACGCCCACCAGAACAAGGGTCAGCACGGCGAAGAAATCGGCGGCTTTGCCCCGCAACATACCGCCGCCAAGGCCCAGAAAAATCGCCGCGATCAGGGGCCAGCGCTGCCACATGCACATTTCACAGGGCGGCAAGCGGTCCAGATACTGAAACCCCAGCGCGCCCGCCATCAGCGCCAGCGCAATTCCGCCCAGCAGGGCCGCTATGGTGGAGGCTTCAATGCGCAAAGATCTGGTCCTCCACCTCGAACGCCTTGAACTCCAGCGCATTGCCGCTCGAATCGGCAATGAAAAATGTCGCCTGCTCGCCCTTCTGGCCTTCGAATCGTACGCACGGTTCGATCAAAAAGCGGGCACCTTTGGCCTTCAAATGAGCAGAAAGTTCCCGCCATTTTTGCATGTTCAGCACCACACCAAAATGCCGCACCGGAACGGCCTCGCCATCGACCCGGTTGACCAATTTTTCCCCTTCACAGGGGTGGCACAAATGGGCAACGATCTGATGGCCGAAGAAGTCGAAATCGACCCATTCGGCCGAGGACCGGCCCTCCTCGCATTTCAGCAGATCGCCATAAAACGCGCGCGCTTCGGCAAGGTCGCGAACGGGAAAGGCGAGATGGAATCGGGGGCGATCGGTCATCGTTGCGCTGACATTCGGCCAGATGCCGCGTGGCGCGCAAGGCAGGCGGGCGAAGATTCGATGTTGAGGCAACCGGCAAAGAGCGAGACGACGCGGCGGGCGTTGCTGCGCATTGACGGGCGCGCGATCGCTGTGACGCTGCAACTCAATCGCCGGGCGCGCAGGCTGATCGTGAAAGTCCATCCTTCGACTGGCGAAGTTTCGGTGGTGGCGCCGTCGCGCCGGGCGCTGGACGAGGCGCTGGATTTCGCGCGCACGGAATCGGACTGGATCGCCAAGCGGCTGGCCAGCGTGCCGCGTCCCGTCATGCCCGTATTCGGCGCGCATCTGCCCTTTCGCGGCGAGGATCACGTCATCCGCAAGGGCGAGGACGGCAAAGTGCCGGTGTGGATCGAACGCACCGAGGACGAGAAAATCATCCGCGTCTCCGGCCACAGCGAACATGCGCCGCGCCGTGTCACGGATTTCCTGAAACGCGAAGCGCGCAAGATGTTTGAAAAACGCGCTGCCGATTATGCCGAGATGATTGGCGTTCGCCCCAAGCGCATTGTCGTGCGCGACACGGCCAGCCGCTGGGGTTCGTGTTCGTCCACGCGGCAATTGTCATTTTCGTGGCGGCTGATTCTGGCGCCTGCCTTCGTGCTCGATTATGTCGTGGCGCATGAAGTGGCGCATTTGCGTGAGATGAACCACGCGCCGCGCTTCTGGCGTCTGGTTGAAAGCATGGTCGGCAATGTTTCGCGGCCGCAGGCATGGCTGGCGCAGAACGGCGTCTCGCTGCACCGCTACGCACCGCGCGTGAAGTAGGTTTCTACACCTTGTGCAGATGGTCCTGCGACTGGACCGTGATCCAGGCGAGCGCACTTAACGCGAGGCCCCCGGCCACATAGCCCGTGATCCACAGCGCAAGTTCCGCGCTGATGATGTTCGCCGATGCAAGCCCCAGCGAAGTCAGGAATGCGATGCAGCAGGCCAATATTCCAAAACGTGCGATTTTCATGATCATGTCCGTTTCCCCTTCATGTTCCTCCGAACAATTTGTCCAGAATGTCCTTCAGCGTTTCCGGCGCTTTGGCCGTGGTTTTTTCCGGCGTTTCCGTGTCCGCGGCGGCGGGTGCCGCGGCATTGTCGTTGGCGACGACGAGATCGAGACCCGTGAGCGGCTTCACCGGCAAGCCGGTTTCGGCAGCTTCCATGAAATTCTTGAAGATGTGCGCGGGCAGCACGCCGCCCGTCGCGTGGATCATGGGAGAACTGTCATCGTTACCGATCCACACGCCGCAGACGAGATCGCCCGTAAAGCCGATGAACCACGCATCGTGGAAATCCTGCGTCGTGCCGGTCTTGCCCGCGCTTGGCCGTTCGTCGAGGCGCGCATTTTTCCCCGTGCCTGTCGTGACGGTTTCCACCATCAGCCGCGTCACCATCGCCGCGTTCTCCGCCGACACCACGCGCCCCGGCCCGGAGCCTTTGCGCATGTAGAGCAGTTTTCCGGATTTCGTCTTTATGCTGACGATGCCATGCGCGATCACGCCGTCGCCGCCATTGGCGAAAGGCGCGTAAGCGGTCGTCAGTTCAAGCGGCGTCACCACCGACACGCCCAGCGCCAGCGCAGGCACCGAATCAAGCTTCGACACAATGCCCAGGCGATGCGCCGTACGCGCGACATTGGCCGCGCCGACCGCATCGGTCAGCTGCGCCGCCACCGCGTTGGATGATTTTGCGAATGCGCGCGTCAGTGTAATTTCGCCTTCATAATGGCCTTCGTAATTGCCGGGCTTCCAGCCGCGAATCGCCACCGGCCCGTCCATCATAGTCTCATCGGGCTTATGGCCCTGCTCAAAAGCGGTGAGATACACAAAAGGTTTGAAGGCAGAGCCGGGCTGGCGCAACGCATCGGTGGCGCGATTGAACGGCGATTGCGCATAGGCGCGTCCGCCTACCATCGCGCGTACCGCACCGTCCGGTGTCATAGCGACAAGTGCTGCCTGATGCGCGTTCAGCGCCTTGCCCTGTTGCGCCAGGCCTTCATCGACGGCGCGTTCGGCTTGCGTCTGCGTATCGAGGTCAAGCGTCGTGCGCACGACAATGGGCTGGTCGCTCTCGCCAATATAATCGGGCAAATTCGCCACCACCCAATCCACGAAATAGCCGGAGCCGGGCGTGCCTTCTTCCTTCACGATGCGCGCGCGCGTTTCGCTGGCGGCAAGGCGCTGCTGCTCGCTGATGAAACCGGAATTGCGCATCGCGGTCAGCACCAGCCCGCCGCGCGCGGCCGACGCATCGGGATCGGACAGCGGATTGTATTTCGCGGGCGCCTTCACGCTGCCGGCCAGCATGGCGGCTTCCGGCAGCGTCAATTGATCGGCGTGCTTGTTGAAGAAGCGTTCGGACGCCGCCTCGATGCCGTAAGTGCCCGCGCCGAAATAAACCCGGTTCAGATAGAGCGTGAGAATCTGGTCCTTGCTGTAACGCGACTCCAGATAGAGCGCCAACATCGCTTCCTGAATTTTGCGGTCGAAGGTGCGGCTGGGGCTGAGGAACAGATTCTTGGCCAGTTGCTGGGTGAGGGTGGACCCGCCTTGCACGACATGGCCGGCCATCATGTTGCGCACCCCGGCGCGCGCCATGCCG
>DATCEI010000242.1:0-2889 GCA_036510185.1 Rhizomicrobium sp.
GGCAGGTTTTCATCGAGAGCCAGTTGAAGAAGATCGAAGCCGCCGCCAAACGCATCGCAGCCACCGGGCGCGACATCGCGCTGGAAGTCGATGGCGGCATCACGCCGGAAACGGCGAAGCGCGCGATTGCGGCGGGTGCGAACGTGCTCGTCGCGGGAACATCTGTGTTCAAAGGCGGCGCTGCAAATTACGCCGCCAACATCGCCGCGTTACGGGGAGGGTGATGTCGTGCAAAGGGGGGAGCCGCGAATCTCGCCGCCGCCTGCGCTCATCCCCGAAATGGCGCTGGCCGAATGGCATCGCATTGCGCGGCCGTTTCGCGTCGCGCTGAGGCGCAACTGGTTCTATCGCCGTCTGCTGAAAGGCCCCATTTCCGACCGCGTATTGTTTCATCCCTACGATGCGTTGCCGCGCAAACTGGAAGACGCGGAAATGCTGTTGCATGGGCGTTTCCATTTTGCGGGCGAAACTATCGAAGTGCGCGAAGGCAGCATTTTCGAAAAGGCTGCGCCTTCGCAAGCATGGCTTGAAGCTCTGCATGGTTTTGCATGGCTGCCGCCGCTGGCGATGGCGGGCGGAGAAGCCGCGCGCATTCTCGCCAGCAATCTCGTTCTGCAATGGATCAAGCGCAACCAGCGTTATTCTGAACCCGCATGGTCGCCGCATGTGATGGGACGGCGGCTGTTTCACATTTTCGCGCATGGCCGCATTCTGCTGGTGAATTCCGATCCGCAATTCCGCGCCAAATTCTTCGTCAGCCTTCGTGAGCAATCGCGCATGCTCATGCGCATCTGGCAAGAAGCACCGGAGGGCATGGCGCGGCTTGAAGCGGCTGCGGCGCTGGCATTGTCCGGCGCGTGTCTCGATGACAGCAGACGCAGGCTGGAAGAAGGTCTTGACGCGCTCAGTTCCGAACTGGCGCGACAGATTTACGGCGATGGTGGGCATGCCAGCCGTTCGCCGGAAGCGGTGCTGCATGCCTATCGCTATCTGACGATGGTGATGGATGCGCTGGGCGCAACCAACCATCCCGCGCCGCAATCGTTGCGCGGCGCACATGACCGCATGGCGCCGATGATCCGTTTCTTCCGGCATGGCGACGGTGCGCTGGCGCAGTTTCACGGCGGCATCGAATGCGATGCGAAAATGATTTCCGCCATGCTGGCACGCGATGATGTGCGTGGTCTGCCGCTGCTGCATGCGCCGCATTCCGCCTATCAACGTCTCGTCGCGGGCCGCAGTTATACGGTGATGGATTGCGGTGCGCCGCCACCATCGGTCTATTCGGCGCAGGCCCATGCCTCGTGTCTCGCTTTTGAATTGAGCGCGGGGCCGCAACGCATCGTCGTCAATTGCGGCGCGATGCAGGTGCGCCCCGGCCAATGGGGCATGGCGTTGCGCGCCACCGCTGCGCATTCCACGATGACGTTGGCCGACACGTCATCCGCCGCCGCGCTGACGCCGGGTCTGGCCAGTGATCTGCTGGGGCCGCGCATCGTGCAGGGGCCGGCGCATGTTGAAACGAAGCGCACACAAACGCCGCAAGGCTGGGCCGTGTCCGCAAACCATGACGGCTACGTCGCGCAGTTCGGCGTCGTTCACGAACGCACGCTGACGCTATCGCCGCAGGGCCTCATGTTGTCCGGTTCCGACAAGCTCTTGCCGCAAGGCAAAACGCGACGCGAAAGCCGCCCTTTCGCCATTCGGTTTCACATCCATCCGGATGTCCGCATTTCGCCGTCGCAAGGCGCGGGCATCATTTTGAAGCTGGCCAATGGCGAGGGATGGCGTTTTCGCGCCAGCGGCGGGCAACTCTCCATCGAGGAAAGCGTCTATCTGGGCAGCGGCGCGTTGCGTAAAGCCGAGCAGATTGTCGTGATGGCGGCGGTAAAGGATCAGCCGGTCGAAATTGGCTGGCTTTTCGAACAGATCGGGGCTGCTTGAGGCCTCACAGCCGGTTTGCTAAGCACATATAGCCGCGAAGGGATTCCCATGGTTCAGCTCACGCTTCCCAAGAACAGCAAGATCGCCAAGGGCAAGGTTTGGCCTGCCGCCAAAACCGCCAATGGCAAGAAGCCGAAACGCTCCAAGGAATTCAAAGTCTATCGTTACGATCCCGATGCGGGCGCGAACCCGCGCACCGACACCTACACGGTCGATCTGGAAAGCTGTGGTCCGATGGTTCTGGACGCGCTGATCAAGATCAAGAATGAGATCGATCCGACGCTGACCTTCCGCCGTTCCTGCCGCGAAGGCGTGTGCGGATCGTGTGCGATGAACATCGGCGGCAAGAACACACTGGCCTGCACCAAATCGATTTCCGATATGTCGGGCGCGGTGAACGTCTATCCGCTGCCGCATATGGCGGTGGTGAAAGACCTCGTGCCGGACATGAACAATTTCTACGCGCAATATGCGTCGATCCAGCCCTACCTTCAGACCGTGACGCCCGCGCCGGAGCGCGAATGGAACCAGACGCCGGAAGACCGCGCGAAACTGGATGGGCTTTACGAATGCATTCTGTGCGCGTGCTGTTCCACCTCGTGCCCGAGCTATTGGTGGAATCAGGATCGCTATCTGGGACCGGCGGCGCTGCTGCAATCCTATCGCTGGCTTTCGGATAGCCGTGATGAGGCGCGTGGGGAGCGGCTGGACAATCTCGAAGACCCGTTCCGGCTCTATCGTTGCCACACCATCATGAACTGCGCCGATGCCTGTCCGAAGGGTTTGAACCCGGCGAAGGCCATCGGCGAGATCAAGCAGATGATGGTGAAACGCAGCGTTTAACGCCCATCACGCCGGATTGATTATCCGTGTGCTCCAACCTTCCGTAAGCTTTGCGAAACGGGAGGGCGCCATGAAACGGCTTTTGCTTTTAGGATTTGCGTT
>DATCEI010000243.1:0-27635 GCA_036510185.1 Rhizomicrobium sp.
GCACCGCGCAACAGCAGAGCATGGCGCAGAGCTATTTCAATGCGAACTACACCGCCGATTCTTCGCTCGGCACGCCGGCCGCCGTCAGCGTTGCGGTCGGCGGCGCCACATGCCCCACCGGCGCGGGCAATACTCTTTGCATCGTACTTTCGTCCAATGTCGCAGTCCCGACCACATTGATGAATGTCGTGGGCATTCACACGATGAATGTGAGTTATTCTTCGCAGGTCGTGTGGGGTCAGACGAAATTGTGGGTGGGATTGGTGCTCGACAATACGGGTTCGATGACGCAGACCGACTCGACGGGTCTCAGCAAAATTAGCGCCGAAAGAACTGCCACGAAGAATCTGCTGGCGATGCTCAAAGGCGTCGCGCTCAATCCGCTCGACGTACAGGCGTCGATCGTTCCCTTCACCACCATCGTCAAGGTGGGAACGGCCAACGCCAATGCCGCATGGCTGACCTACGCGGCGTGGGATGCAGTGGGCTCCGGCTACGGTACCTACGTCAGTACCACGAACGGCAAGTCCTGTACCCCTACATCTGGAAACAAAGCGACCTGTTTGTGGACGCCGACCGACTCCACGCACGCATCGTGGACCGGTTGCGTGATGGACCGCGATCAGAACTACGACACAACCAATACCACGCCCGCTGGTAACGGTCCGCCATCGACACTGTTTCAGGCCGCACCGACGAAGCTTTATTCCAATTCGAACTGGGATCTGACGCAGTGCGCCGGGCAGAAACAGCTCATTGGGCTCAGCGACGTCTCCAATACGACTTCGTACAATGCGCTGGTCGCCGAAGTGAACGGCATGGTCGCCGCGGGCGCCACCAACCAGTCGATCGGCCTCGCATGGGGCTGGCAGACATTGACGGACGGTGCGCCGATGAATGCCGGTACACTGCCCACCGATACGCATGAAGTCATCATCCTGCTCAGTGACGGTTTGAACACGCAGGACCGCTGGACGGGCGACGGTTCAAATCAGGACACCGGATCCGATGCGCGCATGGCGCTGACCTGTCAGAATGTTAAGGCCGCAGGCATCACGGTCTATGCCGTATTCGTCGATCTCAACGGCACGCAGGGCAATTCGACTGTGCTGCAGAATTGCGCGTCGGATTCGAGCAAGTATTTCGATCTGACGTCATCGGCCGACATCATCACGGCGTTCAACCAGATCGGAACGCAAATCACACAGTTGCGCGTCGCACGGTAAACATCGGCGGGCAGGTGGTCGAAGGCGGTCCTGGCGGGCCGCCTTCACTTTTTCAGGGCATAGACGACGGCAAACTTGTCCGCATAGAGACGTTGCCATTGCGACGAGGATTCCATCAAAGACAGGACCGGCGAAGCCGGATTGAACATCGCCCAGCGCACGCGATAGCGCGCGACTGCGCGGTCGAAGGCTTGCCTGTCAGGATGAATGATTGTTGCATAGTTCTGCAAATAGGCGTCGCCGTATAAATCCGCGCGGCTGTCGATGAACGGTTTCACACCTTTGAAGATCAGATAGCCGCCGAACGCATAATCGTTCAGCACCGGCATTTGCGCGAGCGCCGCCGGAACATGGGCGAGTGCGGTGATCGGCGAAACCGGATCGTCCTTGCGGACAATGGGATTGGCGAACCGCAATCCGGCGGCGAGCAACATCGCGATAGCCAGCGCAACGAACGAGGGGGTCGCGAAACGATTGTCCGTGTTCTGCGCGCGCACGCTTTTCGTTTGCGCCAGACCTTCAGCCAACAGCAGGGGAGCAACTATCGCAAACACGATCTGATGCCGCGCATGCTGCAGAGCGAGATACAGAAATAAAATCAGGATCAGAATCCGCAGGGGCGGCAATTTCAGATCGCGCGTGAAACCGACGTAGAGGGCAGCGAAAATCACCAGCTCCAGCGGCTGCAGTTTTTCGAAGCTCGCGCTCTGCCATTCTCCGATAAATGAAAGACCCGTCATGCTCATAAGATGAACAGGGAAAATGATGCCTTCGATTCCATGCGGCGTAATGAGGGCCGCGATCAGGGCGGCAACACCGAACAGGCCCCAATCTTTCATGACCTGCATTTTGCGGTCGGAAGATAGCAACGCTTCCACGCCCAGAAGCCCGACAAGCGCCAATCCCAACAGGAAACTGCCATGCAGATTGGCCCACAACGTCATCAGCGGCAGCAGCAGCCATGACGGCGCGCGCCGCTCATGCGATGCGAACAAAAGTCCCATCGTCCACAATTCGAGAATCGGCAACGCCAGCAGATGCGGCCGCGCGAGCAGGCTGGGCGCGGCGCAGCAAAGCCCCAGAAACAGAATGAGAAGCTGCGAAGGCCTGTCCAGCCATTTGCCGAGATGAAAGGCGAGAAACCCTGCCGCAGCACCGCCCGCCAATCCGAAAAGAATGACGAGGCCGTTCCAGCCGCCCATCATATAGGCCGCCGCCATCAACACTTCCGACAGCCATTCCTGCGTCTGCCACGGCGCACCCGCGAACGTGTAGGAAAACGGATCGCGTGAAATCACCGCGTGGCTCGCGATCATCCGTTCGCCGGTGGTGATGTGCCAGTAGGTGTCGCCGTCGTTCAGAACCTGCGGCGCGAAAACGATGATGCAATAGGCAAGGAACGCAACGAAAAGCGGAATCGTCAGGCTGTCGCCGAATCCCGCCGGTTTCGGTTGCGTCACCGCGTCACCTTGGAGAAACCGTCCTTTCAGACGGCGCGATTAGTGGCCCGCGCTGGCCATAGCAGCCTTGTTGCCCAGATCTTCGTGGGTCTGGATTTCGGTATGGGTGCCCGTGAAATAGGTCTGCTCGTCACCCGTCACCGCATAGGCTTCGCAATGCGCGGCCGTGCAATTGTAATTGTACTGGGCGATGCCGCGCTGCAGCGTCACCGCACCCGTGCGCTGGCCGAACACGGTCACCTGGTCGCTGATGATGGGTTTGCCATTGCCGTCCAGCGCGATGATGTTGGTGGTGCCGAAATTCTTGCCCAGCACATAGACGTGCCGCGAATCGATCGGCGTGACTTCGGCGATCATGGGATTGCCCATATAGACCGTGGCGGCGGGACGCTTGAAGGTCACGATGCGCACTTCGTCGAGCGGCACGGCGACGCCGGCAAGCACCGGGCTTGAAAGCACGATCAGCTAAACGGCGGCGAGTAGTGTGCGGCGCATGGAAACCCTCTTTGTCACAAGGTGCGTTCAGATTAAGGAGGTTCTCGTAAAAGAAGACTTAAGAACTTTCCATCGCGAAGTGGAGACGCGCTTAACACTGGATCGCATTAAGCCAAAATTGTTGAGGATTTGTTTACCTTCTTGGCAGCGAACCCGCCGTTTATCTCGATGTGAGAAGTTCTCGGAACTTTTTTTAAAAGCGAATTAAGCGTATGCGCCTAATGTCTCGCCCGGGTTCGTCATGGAACCGCAGCGGCGGCTTCACCGGACTCTTGGGGTTAATCAGGAGAGACACATGAGCAATCTTTTTTCGCGTTTCGTTCGCGACGAGTCCGGCGCGACGGCCATTGAATACGGTCTGATCGCCACACTGATCGCCGTTGCCATCATCACCGTGCTTACCAGCGTTGGTTCGAAACTGTCGACGACCTTCAATTCTGTTCAGACTTCGCTCTAAACGGCTTTTCCAAATGGCGCCGTCCGCAGGATCGAAATCCTGCGAACGGCACCGTTCGGATCATTTAACGCGCTCTTAAGACCTGTCGTTCAGATTTCGCGGGCGGATTTTCGCACCCGCTCTGGATGGGAAACGGCTCTCGTGAGAAGAAACGTCTTTTCCACCCCCCAGCCACTGATCTCCCCCAACTCCGTGCTTATGGAGTATGGCATCACCGGCGCCCTGGTTGTCGTCGTGATGGTCGGCGTGTTCCAGATTCTCTTTCACTTCCTCTGAAATTGGGAGAATTAACATATTGGCAGGCTGGCCGGCTTTGCGTCACGCAATGAAACACCCTGTACGGATTTTCCGATTTCAACGCGCTTTTGCCCCATATGGTGAACAAAATTCAAATTTTAAGGGCTTAAATGCGTATTTCGACCCGTTTCCGTTTCGCTTCGGCACAAAACCGCGACGCACGGCATTATCCGCTTAAGCCGCCGTTAAACCATCTGCCCTAATCTGCACCTGTCCAGACAAGAACCGAAGAGAGACGGTTCGGGATGGATTTTTTGGGTGTCACTCAACGGAGGCTACTATGCAGAATCTTTTTTCACGTTTCGTCCGCGACGAGTCCGGCGCAACGGCCATTGAATATGGCCTGATCGCCACGCTTATCGCTGTTGCGATCATCACGGTGTTGGGCAGCGTCGGTTCGAAACTGTCGACCACGTTCAATTCCGTTCAGACCTCGCTCTAATAGCGAAGGTTGTGTTTGCGCAACGGCCGCCCAAAAGGCGGCCGTTCGCGTTTTTCGTGTACACTTTGCATATAGTGAGATGACCGAGACACTCGCCTTCGTCCCGCTTCTGGTGCTGCTGCTGATGGCGGGCGGCTGGGATCTGGCGAGTTACACGATTCCGAATTTCATCCAGGCGGGTCTGATTCTTTCTTTTGTCGCCTTTGCGCTGGTCAGCGCAATGCCGATGCCGGCGCTTGCCTGGCATTTGCTGGCGGGGTTCATCGGACTGGTCGCGGGTTTCGCATTGTTTTCGTTTGGTTACATCGGCGGCGGCGACGCGAAACTTTTCGCCTGCGTGTCGTTGTGGCTCGGCTTTCACGATCTGCCGATGTACGCGCTGGCGGCGTCGCTGCTCGGCGGTGTTTTAACCTTGAGTATCATCGGGATGCGGCGCTTTCCGTTGCCGCAAATGCTGGCGCGGACGGACTGGATCGCGCGCCTCCACGATGCAAAGGCAGGAATTCCTTACGGCGCTGCGCTGGCTGCGGGCCTGTTTGCGATTTTGCCGCAAACCGAAATTTTCCGGCTGGCTTCGGGTGGTTGATGGCGCTGGGAAGTATCTCGTTAAGCATTCTCTAAGTGATTTTGTGGTCGGATCGGGACAAAGGAGCCGCAACCCATGAATACACAGCGCCTAATTATCCTCGGCGTTGCCGCAATCGCCGCAGCCGCAGCCGCTTTTCTGGCGCGCGGACTTCTGGGCGGCGGCACGCAGAAGGTGAACGCCGAGCCCTCGCCGATCGTTGCAACCGAGCAAGTGCTTGTCGCGTCGAACGATATTCAGTCGGGCACAAAGATAACGCCCGACATGGTGAAGTGGCGCGACTGGCCGAAATCGGCCGTGGATTCGAGCTTCGTCACGCATGACGTTAACCCCGATCTTAACAAGCTGGTAAGCGATGCCGTTGCGCGCTCGCCGCTGGTTGCCGGTCAGCCGCTGACAGCGAACAACATCGTGCATTCCGACAGCGCAGGCTTCATGGCCGCGACGCTGACGCCTGGCACGCGTGCGGTGTCGGTTCCGATCACGACGGAAACGGGCGCGGGCGGATTCATTCTTCCCAATGACCGCGTCGATGTGATGTCCACCGTGCAGATTTCAGACTCACCGCGCCGCTTCAAGACGACTGCGGTGCTCGGAAATATCCGCGTGCTCGCCGTCGATCAGACGTTCAAGGAAGACAACAACCAGAAAACGGTGCTTGCCAAAACCGCGACGCTGGAACTGACGCCTGTGCAGGCGCAGCTCATCGGCCGCGCGCAGGCATCCGGTGCGTTGTCTCTGGCCCTGCGTCCGCTGACGGCCTCCACGCCGGCAAACATTGCGTCCGCGCTGAAGCAGGAAAAATCCGAGACGCAGTCTTACGGCAACGATCAGGAAATGTCCGTCATTCGTTATGGGGTTGCGCGTGTCGATAACGCATCCCAGCAAAAGGAGTAATTTCGCCATGCGCAAGGGGATTATCGCGGGCGTTCTGGCGACAACCGCATGTTTTGCGGTCGCCCAGGCGAACGCCGCCACGCACAAGCCCGCGCCCGCCAAGGCGCCTTCCGTGCAGGCCGCAGCCGCCAAGGCGAAAGTCGTCACTATCTCCACGCACGGCAACGGCGTGGTCAACGAGCGCATGAATCTCGCGCTTAACAAGGCTGCGATCATAGAGCTGGATGCAGATGCACGTGACGTGCTGGTATCCAACCCATCGATTGTGGATGCGGTCGTGCGCACGCCCCGCCGCATTTTCCTGATGGGCCAGAAACTGGGTGAGACCAACGCCTTTTTCTTCGATCAGGCGGGCCACCAGATTCTTTCGATCGACGTCCATGTGATGCGCGATGTCAGCGAGTTGCAGGCCGCCTTTCACGACGACATGCCCGACACCACCATTCACGCCGAAGGCCTGAATGACAGCGTCGTGCTCACGGGCATGGTGAACAATTCGCAGGAAGCGGCGCGGGCCGCCGACATGGCCGGCCGCTTCGTGGGCGATCCCGCCAAAGTCGTGAACATGCTCAAGACCAGCGCCAATGAGCAGGTTCTCCTCAAGGTGCGCGTGGCCGAAATACAGCGCAACATCGCCAAGCAGCTGGGCATCAATCTCGCCGAAGCGGCGATCGTGGGTGGGGTTCCCATCATTGCCGGTACCGCCAATCCCTTCGGTTTGCTTGGCCGCGCTCTCAGCGATGCTTCGGGCGGACAGATAGGGGCGGTTTGCGGTGCGGTCGGTGCTGCGAAAACTATCACTAACACCGTGACCAACATCAACAACGTGAGCAACAATCCGAATTTGCTGCAGCCGGGAGTCGCAAACGGCACCACCACCACCACATCCGCCGGCAGCTGCAGCAGCCCCAACAATCTGTCGGGATCCTTCACCGCGCTTGAGCAGATCGGTCTTGCCCACACGCTGGCCGAACCGAACCTGACGGCGGTGTCGGGCGAAACGGCGAAGTTCCTGGCAGGCGGCGAATTCCCCGTGCCGACCTCGCGCGACCAGCTCGGCAACGTCGTCGTCGAGTTCAAGCAGTTCGGCGTGGGTCTGTCCTTTACGCCAATCGTGCTTTCGGAGAATCGCATTTCGTTGCAGATCTCTACCGAAGTCAGCGAGCTGACCAACGAAGGCGCATTCCTGCAGCAGACCGCCACCTTCACCGATCCGACGACGGGCGTGAGCACGACGGTTCAGGGCCTTTCGATCCCGGCCCTTGCCGTGCGCCGCGCGGAAACGACGGTTGAGCTTCCTTCCGGCGGATCGTTTGCGATCGCGGGCCTGCTCCAGCACACGACCAAACAGGATATCGACCGATTCCCCGGCCTTGGCCAGATGCCGGTTCTGGGCGCGCTGTTCCGCAGCCGCGATTTCCAGAACAACGAGTCCGAGCTTGTCGTGATTGCGAGTGCCTATCTCGTCAATCCGACGCATGAGAGCAAACTTGCCGCGCCGACCGACGGTTTCATACCGGCGGCCGATGCGGACACGATTTTCCTGGGCCGTCTGAACACGGTCTACAAAAACAATCCGGGCACGACGAAAGCGGCATCCGCCGACGGTCAGCCCGGATACATCGTACAGTGAGGAGCATAGCGATGAGCGGAATGAGAGATTTTCTTCGCTTCGGCGCGATGGTGGCGGTGCTGCTGGCGGGCTCCTGCGCGGCGCCGATCAACAATACCAAGGTGACAGCAGACGGCACGGTCAACCACCCGATCACGGTGTCGCCGAGCTACCACTCGATCAAAGTGTCCTTCGCGGCGGACAATCAGGGCCTCTTGCCTGAAGACTCCGCGAAGCTTGATGCGTTCGTCGCCGAATACACGACGCACGGCAACGGCGCGATCAGCGTTTCGGTGCCTGCGGGTCCGGGAGCTGCGACCTCGATCCATTATTTCGGCGAACGGCTTGCCGATATGGGCGTGGCACGGTCGAACATTCTCGTCGGCACGCATGACGTGGCCGCCAACAAGGATATGCGCGTCGAAATCGGCTATGTCGGTTATGTCGCACATACCGATTCATGCGGAGACTGGTCGCAGGATGCCAGCGACACGGCGGACAATCTGCCGCTGCCGGATTTCGGCTGCTCGACCCAGCACAATCTCGCCGCCATGGTCGCCGATCCGCGCGATCTGGTTTCGGAACGCCCGCTGGGCGAATCCGATGCCACGCGCCGCGGTGTCGTGATGGGCAAATACGAAAAGGGTGAACCCACAACGGCAACCAAGACCCAGGATCAATCGGGCGCTGTTGCGGACGTCAACAAATAAGATTTCGGAGAGCGATCATGGCCAAAACGCCGGATAAAGAAGCGGAAAGCGGCGAAGACGCGTTTGGCGCCGCGCCACATGAGCGGCCAGTCCCGCGCATTTCGATCCATGCCTTCTGCGAATTTCCCGATACGGGTGCGGCGCTGCAACGCGCAGGCGCCTACCGCAGACTGTCCAAGGCGCATATGAATGTGCAGCTTGGCGGATTGCAGGCGGCCATCGACCACTACAACGGCCAGATCACGCCGAACCTTCTCGTCGTGGAAACGCGGCTTCAGGGCACCGAGGCGCTAGAAGAACTGGACCGTCTCGCCGAAGTTTGCGATCCCGAAACCAAAGTAATCGTCATCGGCCGCACAAACGATGTCGAGCTTTATCGCGAATTGATGCGCCGCGGCGCCAGCGAATATCTCGTGGCGCCACTCAATCCGCTGCATCTGATCGAAGTGATTTCCGGTCTTTATCTCGATCCGGAAGCGGCCCCCATCGGCCGTGTCGTTTCGTTCATCGGCACGCGCGGCGGCTCAGGCTCCTCGACGCTTGCCCACAACGCGGGCTGGTGCGTCGCCAATTATCTCAAGATCAACACCACGATCGTCGATTTCGATCTGCCTTTCGGCACGGTTGGCCTCGACTTCAACGAGGAATCCGGTCAGGGCGTGGCCGAAGCGCTGTCTTCGCCGGAACGTCTTGACGACGTGCTGCTGGACCGCCTGCTGCTCAAGACCAGCGAACATCTTTCGCTGTTCACCGCGCCCGCGATCCTGGAGCGCGATTATGAAACTCCACATACGGCCTATGAAGCCGTGCTCGATGCCGTGCGCCAGACAACGCCCTGCGTGATCGTGGACATGCCGCATGCCTGGGGCCGCTGGGCGAAAGAAACGCTGATGGGCTCCGACGACATCGTCATCGTGGCGACGCCGGACCTCGCAAGCCTTCGCACCGCCAAAAGCCTGATCGATATGCTCAAGCAGAACCGGCCCAATGACGAGGCGCCGAAGCTGGTTCTCAACCAGACAAATGTTCCCAAGCGTCCCGAGATTCCGGTGAAGGATTTCGCCGAAACGGTCGGCCTGACGCCGTCCGTCGTGCTGCCCTTCGATCCGGGCCTGTTTGGTCAGGCCGCCAATAACGGCCAGATGCTGATGGAATTGCAGCCCAAATCGCCGGTTTCTGACGGCATCCGGCGCCTTGCCGAAATCGTCACGGGACGCGTGCCGCCTGCCGAATTGCAGAAGAACACGATTCCCTTCCTCAACCTCCTGATGGGACGCAAACAGGCATAACCATGTTCGGCAAGCGCTCCGCACAATCAGATTTCCCGTTGCCCGCGCGCAAGGAACCGGCTGCTGCCGCTCCGCGCGTCAACGGCTCGCCGCCGCCACCGGTGGCCGAAGCGCCGCGGCCCGCGTCGATCGCATCCAATCCGCCGCCGCCGCCAGCTGCGGCCGGTGGACCTTCGTCACAGATGGCGCCCAAGCCCAGTGCGTCTCGCCCGCTCGCCGAGGCCCGCTCTGAAGATTACTACCAGATCAAAACGACGATCTTTAACGCGCTGATCGACACGATCGATCTGGCGCAGCTCGCCCAGCTCGATCCGGATTCAGCGCGCGAGGAAATCCGCGACATCGTCAACGAGATCATCTCCATCAAGGCGGTGGTGATGTCGATTGCGGAGCAGGAACATCTGCTCCAGGACATCTGCAACGACGTGCTGGGTTACGGCCCGCTGGAGCCGCTGCTGGCGCGCGACGACATCGCCGACATCATGGTCAACGGCGCCAATCGCGTCTTCATCGAAGTCGGCGGCAAGGTGCAGCTGACGCCGATCCGCTTTCGCGACAATTCGCAATTGATGAACATCTGCCAGCGCATCGTGAGTCAGGTCGGCCGCCGTGTCGATGAATCCTCGCCGATATGCGACGCGCGTTTGCTGGACGGTTCTCGTGTGAACGTGATTGCGCCGCCGCTGTCGCTGGATGGTCCCACGCTCACCATTCGTAAGTTCCGCAAGGACAAGCTGACGCTGGAAGACCTCGTGCGTTTCGGCTCGATCTCACCGGCCGGCGCGCGCGTGCTGGGCGTCATCGGACGGTCGCGCTGTAACGTGCTGATCTCCGGCGGTACGGGTTCCGGCAAAACCACGCTGCTCAACTGTTTGACCGCTTACATCGATGTCGAAGAACGCGTCATCACCTGCGAAGACGCGGCCGAATTGCAATTGCAGCAGCCGCATGTCGTGCGTCTCGAAACGCGCCCGCCCAACCTTGAAGGGCAGGGCACGATCACAATGCGCGATCTGATCAGAAACTGTCTGCGTATGCGCCCTGAACGCATCATCGTCGGCGAAGTGCGCGGACCCGAAGCGTTCGATCTTCTGCAGGCCATGAATACAGGCCATGACGGCTCGATGGGTACGCTGCACGCCAACTCCCCTCGCGAAGCCATGGGCCGTCTTGAATCCATGATCACGATGGGCGGCTTCTCGCTGCCGATGAAAACCATCCGTGAAATGATCGTGGGTTCGATCGACGTCATCATCCAGGCCGAGCGCCTGCGCGACGGTTCGCGCCGCATCACCAAGGTCACCGAAGTGATCGGCACGGAAGGCGACGTCGTCATCACGCAGGATCTCATCACCTATGAGATCACGGGCGAAGACGAAACCGGACGTATGCGCGGCCAGCATGTCGGCACGGGCATTGTGCGGCCGTCCTTCTGGGAACGGGCGCGTTATTTCGGTCTTGAGCGCGAATTGGCCGAGGCGCTTGACGCCGTGCAGGCGTAGGAGCGCGAGAGGCCATGTCGCCAGCACTCTTTGATGCAATTCTAGCGTTGCTTGTGGTCGGCGGCGGCGGTGCCGCGTTCGCGTTTGCGGGCGGTATCGGCGGCAAGGCGCAAAAGCGCGTGGCCGCTGTCGGCAAAGTCTCGCCAGCCGTGCGCGGCGGACGCGCCATCGCCGATGCCAGCGCTTCGCGCCGCAAGAACGTCACCACTTTATTGATGGAACTGGAAAAGCAGCAGAAGGCGAAGAAACAACGCCCGACGCTGCGCCGCAGGCTTGAGCGCGCCGGTCTTTCCATCACACCGCAGGTTTATTGGATCATCTGCGCGGTGTTGGGTATCGTCACGGCTGCGGGTACGCTCGTCACGCATAAGCCATGGTATGTGGCGCTTCTGGGCGCTTTCGGCATGGGCATCGGTCTGCCGCGCTGGGTTGTGGGCTTCCTCACCCGCCGCCGCGAAAAGAAATTCACCGGCCAATTCGCCAACGCCATCGACGTTATCGTGCGCAGTGTGCGCACCGGCCTTCCCACCAACGAAGCGCTGAAGATCGTCGCCAAGGAATCGCCTGCGCCTGTCGGTCCCGAATTCACTACGCTTATCGAAAGCATGAAAGTCGGCGTGACGCTGGAGCAGGGCCTGAAGAAAATGTATGACAACATGCCCACGCCGGAAGTGAGCTTCTTCGCCATCGTGATGACGGTGCAGCAGAAGTCGGGCGGCAATCTGTCCGAAGCGCTGTCGAATCTGGCGGGCGTGCTGCGCGACAGAAAACGCCTCGAAGGCAAGATCAAGGCGATGTCGTCGGAAGCAAAAGCGTCGGCCATGATCATCGGCTCGTTGCCGCCGGTCATGATGGGCCTGACCTGGCTGACATCGCCGGATTATATCGATCTGCTGTTCACCCAGCGCATGGGCAATCTCATTCTCGCCGGTTGCGTGACGTGGATGGCTATCGGCATCGCCGTCATGCGCAAGATGATCAATTTCAAGCACTGAGGACGGGGATATGGGCACGAACAGCGTTGGCTTCCTCGATATCCTCTTCGATCCCACGTTTCTGGCGACGGCTGCTGCCGCCATCATCGCGTTCGCCACAATCGTCACGCTGGGATTGCCGTTTCTCGAACGCAACTCGCTGACCAAGCGCCTTCAGGCGGTGTCGGAACGGCGTGAGGAATTGCGCGCCAGGCATCATGCGGCGCTGGCCAAGCGCGCGACATTGCGCACCGAACCCGTCGGTTTCATGAAGCAGACGCTGGACCGCTTCAAGCTCGCCAATATGCTGGAATCGGAAAACACGCGCATGCGGCTGGCGCAAGCCGGTTATCGCGGACAGGCGCCGCTGATCGCTTTCATGTTCTTCCGCTTCGTCATGCCGCCCATCATGCTGCTCGTGGCGCTGTTCTATCTGTTCGTCATGACGCATCTGCCTTATCCCGCCTATGTGCGTCTGCTGGGCGCGGTGGCGATCGGTCTGATCGGTTATTTTCTTCCCGACATGTTCGTGTCGAACGCCATTTCAAAGCGCCAGCAATCCATCATGCGCGCCTTTCCCGATGCGCTCGACCTGATGCTGATCTGCGTAGAATCCGGCATGTCGATCGAATCCACGTTCACGCGCGTGGCGACCGAGATCGGAGCGCAATCCCCCGAACTCGCCGAGGAACTCGGCCTGACGACCGCCGAATTGTCCTATCTGCCCGACCGTGCGATTGCCTATGACAATCTCGCCAAGCGTTGCGGCCATTCCGGCGTGAAAGCGGTTGCGACCGCGCTCAATCAGGCCGAGCATTACGGCACGCCGCTGGGTCAGGCGCTGCGCGTCACCGCGCAGGAAAATCGTGAACAGCGCATGTCGGAAGCCGAGAAGAAGGCCGCCGCTCTGCCCGCGAAACTCACGGTCCCCATGATCCTGTTTTTCCTGCCCTGCCTGTTCGCGGTCATCATGGGCCCGGCGGCGATGAAGATCATGCACGTCGTTCACTAAGCGGCGTTCGATCCAATGGCAAAATAACCCAGCGTTTCCGCCAGAAATTTGGCATGTCATTTTCTTCATGTGCGGGAACTTGATCGTTCGCGCTATCATGCGTTAGATGAACCCGGAGGCGGCATCCATATGATCGGGTGATCGCTATGCGTCGTTATCTTCTCGTGCCTCTCGCAATCCTGGGTCTTGCCGCGATGCTGTCGGGCTGCGTTGTCGCTCCCTACGGCTGGCACGGCAATTATTGTAACAACCATCCGCGCAGGTGCTGATGCGCGGATCAATGGCCGGGCGTAAATCCCGCCCTCCTGTTTGTCTGGAAAGCTCGGCGTCGTTTCGGTTTTGAGTTTATCCACGTTTCCGTCATGGCCGGATTTAATCCGGCCATCCATCCGATGCATGTCCATGCATCGATAAGACTTTTTTTGCGCTCGCCGACGCGAGCGCGATGGGTGGTCGGGTCAAGCCCGGCCATGACGGTTATGATTCAATTCGACTGAAAGAACTCTAATCCGCCGCGGTGCGCAGCGAAGGCGTTTCGTCGGCGGGCTTGGCGGCCAGCGCTTTGGGCGCCGTGGCTGCCTTCGGCGTGTCTTTCGGCACGGCCTGCATCATCACCGGGCCGGATGCCGTTTGCACCGTCACGGGGCCGGTCGCTGTGGACGCCGTCGAAGCAGCCGGTGCGAGCGGTGCGGGGTGCGCCGCGCTGGCCGGAACATTGGCGAGTGAGGCCATCAATTCCACATTGTGCACGATCTTGGGATCCGCGCCGCCGGACGCCTGCGCCTGTGCGATCAAACTCTGGGCTGCATGCAGATCGCCCGCCAGCATGCGCGACATCGCATAATTGTTGAGCACCGCCGGATTGCCGGGGCGTATCTGCAACGCACGGTCATAGGCGGTCTTGGCGTCTGCGTAATCGTCCTTCTGATCATAGGCGATGCCGATGGCCGAATAGAGCGTCCAGTCGTCCGGCGACAATTCCAGCCCGCGCTTGAGGAACGCAATCGCATCGTCGCTGCGGCCGCGGCTGACCATGACCTTGCCGTATTCGCTGACGACGCGCGGATCGTCCGGCGCAACCAGCATCAGCTGGCTCAGCGTGTGGGCCGCGCCGTTGAGATCGCCCGCCACGCGCTGCTGTTTGGCCTTGGCGATTTCGCTGTCGAGATTGGCCGCCAATGCCGGCACATCGACTTTGGCCTGGTCCGAGATATCTTCTGTGCTCTGGGCGCTTGCTTGAGGCTCAGGCTTTACCGGCTTGGCAGCGGCCTGTTTGGTGGAGGTCAGCGAATCCATCGTCGAGCAGGACGCGGCCCATGTGCCGATGATGGCAATGGCGGCAACGCGGGCAAGCAAAAGACGACGCATGGGAGCCTCATTCGAGCGCAAAAATGCAGGCCGGAGCATGAGCCGTGCCGGTCAACAAACCCTTAAACTTAACGATGCAGACTAAGGAAAACCGCGTTTGGGGCGAATTCCTGACGCATTGGTCGGGTTGAATACGGCCATGAAACCGCGTGTTGCAGGTCTGGGTGTTGTCGCCGTTTTGGGCGCGATGCTGCTTGTGCTTGGCTTGAGCGCCTTCGGGCACGCGCAGGTGAGCAGCCCACGCCGCATCTCATTTCAGATCGCCACGGGTTCCACGGGTGGAACTTACTTTCCCGTCGGCGAGCTGATCGCGGGGATTATTTCTCATCCTCCGGGTGTCGGGCGCTGCGAGGTGGATGGCGCCTGCGGGCCGGAAGGGCTCATCGCCAGCGCGCGCACCAGTGACGGCGCGGTGGCCAATGCGCTGGCCGTGAACAGCGGACAGATGGATTCCGGACTGGCGCAATCCGATGTCGTGGCCGATGCCTGGGCGGGCGAGGGCGCATTCCACAAAGCCGGCAAACAGACGCATTTGCGCGTGATCGCAGCCCTCTTTCCCGAAGACGTGCTGATCGTTGCGTCGCCATCGGCGCATATTGCGAGTGTGGCCGATTTGCGCGGCGAGCGCGTGTCGCTGGGCACGGAGAATTCCGGCACCATCGTCACCGCGCGCGCGGTGCTGGCCGCATACCGCATGTCGGAACGCGATCTGAAAGTGCATCACCTCTCGCCCGATCCGGCCGCACAGATGCTGAGCCAGAAAAAACTCGATGCATTTTTCTTTGTCGGCGGCGCGCCCGTGCCATTGGTGCAGGCGCTGACGGCGGCGAACTCCGCGAAACTCATCGCAATCGACGGCGATGCGCGCGCGCGTTTGCTGAAAGCCGAGCCGAGCCTCAGCGCCACCACGATTGCGGCCAACACATATTCAAACGCCAAACCGCTGGAAACCGTGCATGGGCGCGCTCTGTTCATCGTGCATGACAGCGTGCCGGATGCGCTTGTTTACGGCATCACGCGCGCGCTGTTTGCACCGGTGAATGCGGATATGCTGGCGGGCGGCGACAGAAGTGCGGCCCTCATCCACCTCGATACGGCGGCGAAAAACCTGCCCGCGCCGCTGCATCCGGGTGCGGCACGCTTCTTTCGCGAACGCGGCGTTTTACGCTAAGCCTGCCGCCACTTCTTCTTTCGCCGCCGCGATCCAGTCCTGCATGTCAGGCATGGTCATGATACGATAAACATATTCGCCCACCACGCCCGGCGTTTCGATGCCATAGGTCGTGAACCGCGTACACACGGGCGCATACATGCAATCGGCAATGGAAAAGCGCCCGAACAGAAACGGCCCGCCATGACGCGACAGCGCATCGGTCCATGCGTCGATGATGCGCTCGATCTGCGCCTCGGCGTCTTCGCTCAGCGCGGGCGGGTCGACACGGCGCGCCACATCCATGGTGAGCAATTCGCGCACGGCCGGAAAGCCCGAATGCATTTCAGCGGCATAGGCCCGCGCCATCGCGCGCGTATCGCGGTCATCGGGCCACAGCTTCGCTTCCGGATGCCGTTCGGCAATCGTTTCGCAAATGGCGAGGCTGTCCCACACGATCGTTTCGCGGATGCCGTCCTTGATCTTCAACAGCGGCACCTTGCCCGACGGCGAATATTTGCGAATCTCCGGCGACGATTCGGTCTGGCGCAGGCGGATGACAATTTCCTCGAACGGCAAGCCCGTCGCGCGCAACGCCAGCCACGGGCGCAGGCTCCAGCTCGACCAATCCTTCGTGCCGATGACGAGCGTATATTGTGCGGCCATGTCCACCTTCCTTGCGATTGCGCCCTATGGTTTCTAGAGTCACCACGGCGCAACGATAAGGGCAATCCATGCATGTGAGCTTTGCGAAGGGCGCAAGGGGCGTTCCGCTTCACGCCGTGGCCGCAGGCGATTTGAAGAAATTCCTCGCCCGGCGCACCAAACGCGAGGCCGCGTGGCTGAAGCAATCCGGCTTTGCCGCGAAAGAGGGCGAATTGCGGTCGGTGCCGGGTGCCACCGGGGCGCTTGCCTGCGCCGTGCTGGGACTGGGCAAGGGCAATGATGTGCTGGCGCTGGCGACATTCTCCGAATCGTTGCCGCCGGGCACCTATCGTTTCGACGATGTGCCCGCGAGCGTTGGTGGTGCGAATGGCGCGCTCGGCTGGGCGTTGGGCACATATTCCTTCGCGCGTTATCGCAAGAAGAAATCACGAAATGTGAAACTTGCTATCGCATCCGACATTGATGCCGATGATGTCACGCGCATTGCCGAAGGGGTTTTTCTCGCCCGTGATCTGGTCAACACGCCGTCCAACGATATGGGGCCGGCGGAATTGGCGGATGCCGCAAAAGCGCTCGCCAAAAAACACGGCGCGAAAATCTCGATCATCGAGGGCGATGCGCTGCTGAAACAGAATTATCCGCTGATCCATGCCGTGGGCCGCGCCTCATCGCGCGCTCCCCGCCTCGTCGATATTCGCTGGGGCCGCGCGGGCGCGCCGAAAGTCACGCTGGTCGGCAAAGGCGTGTGTTTCGATACGGGCGGCCTCGATCTCAAATCATCCTCCGGCATGATCACGATGAAGAAGGATATGGGCGGTGCCGCCGTTGTGCTCGCCGTAGGGCACATGGCGATGGATGCGAAGCTTGACATAAATCTTCGCGTGCTGATTCCGGCAGTGGAAAATTCGGTATCCGCAAATGCCTATCGCCCCGGCGACGTGTTCACGAGCCGCAAGGGCCTTACCGTCGAAATCGGCAATACGGATGCGGAAGGCCGCCTCGTGCTCGCCGATGCGCTGGCCGAAGCGGACACTGAATCGCCTGCGCTGCTCATCGATGTGGCGACGCTCACGGGTGCTGCGCGTTCCGCCACCGGCATGGAATTGCCGCCGTTTTTCACCGACGACGAAACGCTTGCCGCCGATTTCGCGCGAAGCGGCAACGAGGTTCAGGATTTCGTCTGGCGGCTCCCGCTGTGGCGCGGATACGAATCCGCGGTGAACAGTTCCATCGCCGATCTCACCAACAATCCGGATTACAATCTCGCGGGCGCGATCACCGCGGCGCTGTTCCTCAATCGCTTTGTCGAGAAAGCGAAAAGCTGGATGCATCTGGATATTCCGGCTTGGGTGGATAGGCCCAAACCCGGCCGCCGCAAGGGCGCGGAAGCGAACACGGCGCGCGCGCTCTACGCGTTGCTGAAAGCGCGTTACGCATGAACCTCGATCCGCGCATCACGCCCGCGCGCGGCGACATTGCGGCCTCCCATTTGCGGGGGCAGGTGGATGCCAAGCGTTTTGTTACCGGCGATATGAAAATCATCACAATGGGCCGCGCCGCCATGCGCGCCGGTCCAGCAGACAATGCGGGTATGACCAGCGAATTGTTGTTCGGTGAGCGTGTCGTGGTTTACGAACGCCGCGACGGCTGGGCCTGGGTGCAGGCCGAACTGGACAGATATGTGGGTTATGTCAGTGAGGAGGCGCTGGGCGAGGCGGTCGAGCCAACCCATCGCGTGATCGCAACCATGACGCCGCTTCTGCCCGCACCGGACGTGAAGCGCCCGGCGCTCGACATGCTACCCATGAATGCGAAAGTCCATATCACGGGCCATGGCAGCCGCTTTGGCCGTGCTGCCACGCGCGGTTATGTGTTCGAGGATCATCTTGCGCCGATAAGGACCAAACAGTCCGATTGGGTCGCGGTCGCGGAACGCTTCATCGGCGTGCCCTATATATGGGGCGGCAAGACGGTCGCGGGAATGGATTGTTCCGGTCTTGTGCAAACCGCGCTGGAAGCCGCGGGGATTCCTTCGTTGCGTGACAGCGACATGCAGCAAAGATCGCTGGGCAGAACGGTCCCGCCAAAGGATTTGCAGCGCGGCGACCTCATCTTCTGGAACGGCCATGTCGGCATCATGCGCGATGCGGAGACTTTGTTGCACGCCAACGCATTTTTCATGGAAGTGACGAGCGAGCCACTCGCAATTGCATCCGAACGCATCGCCAAATCCGCGGGCGCGATTACGGCAGTGAAGCGACTTTAATAGCCCTTCGCGAAATCGACGGCGTTTTCCAGTTTCTCGCCGCGTTCCAGCTTTGCGATACCGTCAAGCACGCTGCGCGCAGCCTCGCGCGGATCGGTGAGGCCCGCCACATGCGGCGTCACGGTGACGCCCGGTTGCGACCACAATGGATTATCCGGCGGCAGTGGTTCCTGTTCGAATACGTCGAGGCTTGCGCCCGAAAGATGGCGCGCATTCAAGGCTGCAATGAGATCGGCTTCGACCAGATGCGCGCCCCGCGCCGCATTGATGACATAGGCGCCGAGCGGCAGACTCACGAAAAGCTCCGCGTTCAAAATGCTTTTCGTCTCCGGCGTTAGCGGCAACAGACAAATCAGAATATCCGTGCGTGCAAGAAACACTTTCAATTCATCATGCGTGAAGCTTTCGACGCTGGGAATGTTTTTCCGTGTCTGGCTCCAGCCTGCGACGGCGAAACCGAGATCGCGCAATCGTTCCGCCGCAAGCTGACCGATCTCGCCGAGGCCCAGAATGCCAATGCGCGTTTCCGCCGTGCGGCGATTGGGCATGCGCTGCCGCCATTCGTGCTTCTTCTGATATTCGTCGAATTCGCGTTGCTGGCGGTGATGCAGCAATGTGTGGAACACCACATATTGCGCTACTTCATTCGTGAGCGCCTTGCTGCCAAAACGCAGCAGCGGCACGCGCTTTGGATAATCGGGATCGCTCATAAAACCGTCCACGCCCGCGCCCAGCGAGAACACGCCTTTCAGATTGGGCAATGTCGCGAGCAATCCCGGCGGCGGTCGAAAGCTCAGCACATACTCGATGTCTTCCGGCGCGTATTCGTCGCGGCCATGCACGGGCAGTTTCAGCGTCGAATCGAATTCGGACAGCGGCACCGCCCACAGCGGCGACCAGTTCACGGGCACAAGCAAAAGCAGCGTCGTCATGTCATGACGCTCGCTGCTTTTGCGCGTGCTTTCAAGAATTTTTCTGCGATCTACTTTTTGAGAAACAAAATGGATTGCCCGGACAAGCCGGGCAATGACGGAGTAAGGGGAAATTCCGCTCTACGTCTTCTTCGCCGGTGCCGCAGGAGCCGCCGCCTTGGCCGGTGCTGCGGCAGGTGCGGCCGCTGCGGGCTTGGGCGCGGGAATCGCCATCGGCGAATCAGCGTTGGTCCGCAGGAAGGCGATCAGATTGATTCGATCCTGCGGGCTGCGCAGGCCGGCGAAGCTCATCTTGGTGCCCGGAATATAGGCCCCCGGCGATTTGAGGAATTTGAACAATTCGTCGAAGGTCCAGTTGCCGCCCATCGCCTTCATGGAGCCGGAATAGGAGAAGCCTTCATGCGTCGCGCGCGGACGCCCGACCACACCCCACAGGTTCGGACCGATCTTGTTGGGTCCGCCCTTGGACAGATCGTGGCATTGTTCGCAACGATGCGAGATATCGTGCCCCTTGGCCACATCGGCCGACGCCAGCACCGTGCCCCAATCGGGCAGGGCTTCGGCGGCGGGTGCGGCCTCAGCGGACGACGTCGCCGCCACCTCCACGCCCTCGACCACATAGCCGGGCTTGTCGGGCAAGCCGTTTTCGAAGATCGCTTCAGACGCGAACTTCACCGCCAACACAAAGAGCGCCGTGCCCAGAATCGCACCAACGATCTTGTTCCATTCCCAGGAATCCATATGGTCTGCCCGCCCGAAAATCGGGGCCGACATTACAAGCCGTCTGCCCCTGTCGCGCGTGGCGTAGCGTCGCATAAAGGGCGGAAAGAACGAGGCAATCCATGAAAACCATCGTCGTTATTCCCGCGCGTATGGCGGCCACGCGCCTGCCGGGCAAGCCGCTCGCCGACATTGCGGGCACGCCGATGATCCTGCGCGTCTGGCGTCAGGCGCTGGCGGCGGATGTGGGGCCAGTGCTGGTGGCCGCGGGCGATTCGGAGATCATTGATGTGATGCGGGCGGCGGGCGGCAATGTCGTGCGTACCGATCCCGATTTGCCCTCCGGTTCCGACCGCGTCTATGCGGGCGTGGAGTTCTTCGATTTCGGCGGCGCTTACGATGCGGTGGTGAATTTACAGGGCGATCTGCCCGCCATCGATCCCGCCTGCATCCGCGCCACGGTGAATGCGCTGGTGGAATCGGGTGCGGATATCGCAACCGCCGCCGCACCCATCGACAACCCGGAGGATTTCGACAACCCCGCCGTGGTGAAGCCCATCGTCTCGTGGAACGCGGCGGGCACGCTGGGCCGCGCGCTGTATTTCACGCGCTCGCGCGCGCCATCCGGCGACGGGCCGTTGTTTCATCACATCGGGATCTATGCGTTCAGGCGTCAGGCGCTGGCCAAATTCGTGCTGCTGAAGCCCACCGTGCTGGAATTGCGCGAGCGGCTGGAGCAATTGCGCGCGCTGGAAGCGGGCATGTCGATTGCGGTGGCGCGCGTTGACGACGCGCCCCTCTCCATCGACACTCCCGACGATCTGGAAAAAGCGCGCAAGCTTTTGGGGCCGCTATGAGTTCGACGATTGCCAATGCCAAGCGCGTCGCGTTTCAGGGCGAGCCCGGTGCGTATGCCAACCTCGCCGCGCGCGAGGCGCTGCCGCATGCGCTGGCCGTGCCGCGACCGACATTTGAAGACGCGATTGCCGCGGTGAAAGATGGCGACACCGACCTCGCCATCATTCCGGTGGAAAATTCGCTGCATGGCCGCATCGCCGACATTCATCATCTGCTGCCGGAAGCGGGGCTTTATATTGTCGCCGAACATTTCCTGCGCATCCGCCATCAATTGCTGGGCGTGAAGGGCGCCAAGCTCGCAGATGTGAAAACCGTGATGAGCCAGGGACCAGCACTCGGCCAATGCCGCAAGATCATCCGCGACATGAAATGGACCGCGCAGAACTGGCATGACACGGCGGGTTCCGCGCGCCATGTGGCGGAGTTGAAAGACAAATCGGTGGCCGCGATTGCGTCGGCGCTCGCAGCCGAAATCTACGGCCTCGAAATCCTCAAACGCGATGTGGAAGACGAAGCGCACAACATGACGCGCTTCCTCGTCATGGCGCGCGAGCCTGATGATGCTCCCCATGACGGCACGCCGGTGATCACGAGTTTGGTCTTCCGTGTGCGCAATGTGCCCGCTGCGCTCTATAAGGCGATGGGCGGTTTCGCCACCAATGGCGTCAACATGACGAAACTCGAAAGCTACCAATTGGGCGGCTCGTTCAACGCCACGCAATTCTACGCCGACATCGAAGGCCATCCCGAAGACCGCAATGTGCGTCTGGCGCTGGAAGAACTGCAATTTTTCTCCAGCAAGCTGACGGTGCTGGGCGTTTATCCGGCGCACAAGTTTCGCAGTGAGATGCCGTAAACAGGGAACTCTCGCGGAACTACGCGGGAACCCCAAAATCATTTAACCGTTATATCTCCGAGGGCCGGTTTCTCCGGCCAAGGCGCGAGATTCGCATCCGCGAATCCGGCGCTATTCAAGCGAACATGCCCGCAATCCGACGGGGCCGTTGGCTCTGTGGACGCTTGCGCGCGAGGAGGTTGAGATGAACGGCCACGACATGGCACTGGCGCTTCTGGGCGCGCGGCCCGCACGCGGATATTGGTAATTCACATAATATCTTCATGCCCCTCGCGGGTTCATGGGATATTGAGGTGCATGATCTGGAAGGCGACGGCGCGCGGCGCGTGAGCCAGGGCGAATGGCATTTCGCCTGGGTGCTCGAGGGCCGCGCGATGCAGGACGTGCTTGTCGTGCCGCGCCGCGCGGACGGCCGAAACAATCTGCCCGCGAAATCGAACCGCTGCGCCACGGCCTTGCGCCTGTTCGATCCCGCGGAAGGAAACTGGCGCGTGTTCGCCTTCAACCCGGTCGCGGGCGGCTGCGATCTCATGCGCGCGCAGATGGACGGCAAGAACCTCCTGCAAATCGGCGCAAACGCGCAAGGTCGCGCGCTGCGCCAGACCTTCACGGATATCACAGGGGAAGCCTTCGCCTTCCGCCACGAAATTGCCGACGCCGACGGCGAATGGCAATTGCAGGCCGAATATTTCGCGCGGCGGCGGGAATAACATTTTCCCTTCGAAATCGTGAAAAAAACAGTTATGACTCCGCCATTGCTTGGGGGCGGGGATGCGATTCATTGCGTCAATATTTGCGATTTCTGTCGGTGTGGCTTTTGCGACAAACGCTGCTGCTGCCGATACTCCGGCGTCAACAATCTCCGAATTGGGTACGCCGCCCGCTGACTACACGCCCCCGGTGGCTGACGGGCCTCACAATCTTGCCGGACCCTATCCACCTGAAGCGCGGCGTCTGAACGAAGAAGGGCGTGTCTTCATTGTTTTCACCGTTCTTAAAGACGGCTCGGTCGCCGAAGCTTCGGTGATGCGGTCAAGTGGATTTGCCGATCTCGACCAGGCGGCGCTCGAATCCGTCAAAACCTGGCGATACAGGCCTGCAATAGCAGATGGGAAACCTATCGAGGTGCGGTGGAGAACATATGTTGATTTTCGACTCGCAAGCCCGGCACAACCCAACATTACACCGCCGCGGGCAGATGGCTCACCTCACACCGTCGCCGCTTTCTATCCGGCGACCGCCCGGCGTCTAGGCGAGCAAGGTATAGTCACGCTCAAATTCACTATCACAGTAGAAGGTACGGTGGCCGATCCTTCGGTGGTCGGGTCAAGCGGCTTCGCCGATCTCGACGACGCGGCACTCGAAGCTGTCAGGACATGGCATTACAAGCCCGCCACGCAAGACGGCAAGCCGATTCCAGTGGCTTCAGAACTGCGTGTCAGATTTGAACTCACGGGCCATGGAGTGGACGACATCGTACCGGTAACGCCTTATGTTGAATTGCATATGATGGGCACGGATGCCGTTTCTCCTGCCTCCGACGCGCTGCCACCACCCAACGCCAATGCGATGCCGTCAGACTATGCGCCGCCTGCGGATGACGGGCCGAACAACACCGCCGATTTTTATCCGGTCATGGCGCGAGCTCGGAATGAACAGGGGCGCGCTTACGTTGAGTTTACGGTCAGAAAAGATGGATCGGTTGCCGAACCGTCGTTGACAAAATCAACTGGCTTTGCCGATCTCGACATGGCGGCAATCCAGGCCGTTGAATCGTGGCGGTACAAGCCCGCAACGGCCAACGGAAAAACTATCGAGGCGCGCTGGAAAGCGCATGTCGACTTTCAACTCGGCATCACGCCGCCGCGAACGGACGGTCCACCCCATGACGTTATCTCATTCTATCCGGTCAGCGCCAAGCGTGTGCACGAAAAAGGCATTGTTCAGCTTATGTATTTGGTCACGAAAGAAGGAGCGGTGGCGGACACCGTTGTTGTTAAATCAAGCGATTTTGCCGATCTCGACGCGGCGGCACTCCAAGCCGCCAAAACATGGCGATATATACCGGCAACGATAGACGGAAAGCCTGTCGCGGTGCGCGAGCGCGCGTACATCGACTTCGGGGTCCGGGATGGATATGAGATCCTGCCTGGGTTGCCTTACGACGCGGAATTTCAGGTCGGCGGTTTTTCGCCAAGCGTACTGGCATCAGCGGCGGACGAAGGCAGAGTCGTGTTCTCGCTTCTCGCGCAAGGAAACGGAATTTTCGGCGACGCGATTCTCGTGCAATCGAGCGGCGATGCCGATCTGGATGCAAAAATGTTGGAAAGTGTCCGGAAAGGAGGATTTCATCCAACGATTTGGGATGGAGAGCCGGTCGGATCACGAATTTCAATTGCGGTGAAAGTCTACGCCTCTGCAATTCCCAAACCGGCAATCAGCGCTCCGCCCACGCCTTGACCAAATGATGTGCAATCGCGATGCAAAGCCGGAGCAGATGGAAATTTTGTCTTGCTGGTTTTGAGTTGTGGGCTGGGACGGATGTTGCAGTGCAGCAGTCAATTGTCGGAGGACGATATGCGGTTTGTGGGTTCAATATTTGTAGTTTCTCTCTTTGTAGTGTTGGGCGTAAATGGAACGGTGGCCGACACCGCGCCTCCGGACTCCTCCGCACCACCCTTCATCGACGTGAAGTCACCACCACCTGATATTACACCACCAAAATGGGATAGCTTGCCCCACGCCAATCCAGAATATCCGAAAGCCGCTCGACGTTATAGCGAACAAGGAATTGTCCACATCACATTTACGGTTCTAGAAGATGGATCTGTTATCGCCCCCTCGATAACAACCTCCAGCGGTTTTGCCGATCTTGACGCTGCCGCGCTCGAAGCCGTGAAAACGTGGCGATACCAACCCGCGATGAAGGATGGAAAACCAATAGCGGTGCGTATCGAAACCTATATCCGATTTTCGCTGGGAAGGTAGCTCGCCGGAAAGAAATATTTTCATCCGGCAATGCAGGCGGCGAGTTTGTCGCGTCCCGTATACCAATCGCGATCGAATTTCGTATTCTTCCTTCTCAAGGTCGGGAATTACTTCTCCGCCCACGCCTTGATGAGGTGGTGCGCAATTGCGATGCGCGGGGGAAGCCACACGCCGTTGGCCTGTCCGCCGTTGATGAGGGCGCGCGCTTCGGCGCGTTCCAGCCATACCGCTTCCACGATTTCGGTTTTGTCGAGCGTGAGCGCGCGCGCCTCGACATCGGCAAAACATCCGATCATCAGTGAGGCCGGGAACGGCCAGGGTTGTGTGGCGTAATATTTCACGTCGCCTGCGCGCACGCCTGCTTCTTCCATCAATTCGCGGCGCACGGCTTCTTCGATGGTTTCGCCGGGCTCGATGAAGCCGGCCAGCGCCGAAAACATGCCGGGCGGAAAATGCTTGCCGCGACCCACCAGACACGCATCGCCATGCGTCGCCAGCATGATGACGACGGGGTCGGTGCGGGGGAAATGCTCCGTGTTGCAGGCGGCGCAAATCCGTTTCCAGCCGCCATCGGCAATCGCGGTCGGCGCACCGCATCGCGCGCAGAAACCGTGCCGTTCGTGCCAGTCGATCAGCGCCTTGGCTTCGCCCAGAATCGCCACGTCCCGGTCGGGCAGCAGCATGGCGGCCCCGCGTGCATCGCGGAAATGGCCCAGCCCCGCCAGAGGCCCCTCATTGGCTGGATCGCGTGCCGCGGAAATGTCGATGGCGAACATCGCGCGCCCGCCTTCCAGTCCCAGGAAAATGCTGGGCGCGCCGGGTGCGGCCAAGGCTTCCGCCAATCCGGGCCGCAACAGGCCCAGTTCCAGCGGCGCGGGCGCGTTGTCCGGCCCCAGGATAAAGGGCTGCAACCGCCATAGGGGCAGCACGAGCGAATCGGGGTAGGCGGCGCGCGCGCGCAGGAACTCCGCATCGGTGCGCATCTGGCCCGCCCGGTCGAGCGGGCTGCCGGTGAACGGAATCATGGACGCACCTCCATCCCCCATGCTTGCCATGCCATCCCCCCGGCTTGCTATAGTAGCCCCGGGAGGTTGGCGTGGACGCAGCAGTCGCCAACCCGGTCAGGTCCGGTAAGGGCGAGCGGTCAGCAAGCGCGCGGCAGCGCGATTGCCGCGAGCGCCGTAACGAATCCGCGACTCGCATTCCTCCGAAACCCGGACTATATCGGCCCCGGGAGGTTGGCGTGGACGCAGCAATCGCCAACCCGGTCAGGTCCGGAAGGAAGCAGCCGTAACGAATCCGCTTCGGGTCGTGCCAGCCTCTCACCTTTCCACAGAAACCGCCGAAATGAGCGCGCCCCGCGCCAGCGCGGCTTGTTATAGTCGGGCCATGGATCAGACAGACGATATCGGCCTCGGCCTCGACCCGCCCAAAAAGGTGGAGGCCTATCGCGTGCTGGCGCGCAAATACCGGCCGTCCGATTTCAACGGCCTGATCGGGCAGGAGGCGCTGGTGCGCACCCTGTCCAACGCCTTCGCGCTGGGGCGGATCGCGCATGCCTTCATGCTCACCGGCGTGCGCGGCGTGGGCAAGACGACGACGGCGCGCATCATCGCGCGTGCGCTCAACTGCATCGGGCCGGACGGCAAGCGCACCACGCCCACCATCCACCCCTGCGGCGTCTGCGAGCCTTGCGTGGCCATTGCCGAAAGCCGCCATGTCGATGTGCAAGAGATGGATGCGGCGTCCCGCACCGGCATCGACGACATTCGTGAGATCATCGAAGGCGTGCGGTATGCGCCCGCATCGGCGCGCTACAAGGTTTATATCATTGACGAAGTGCACATGCTGTCGAAACAGGCCTTCAACGGCCTGCTGAAGACACTGGAGGAACCGCCCCCGCATGTGAAATTCATCTTCGCCACGACGGAGCTGCGCAAGGTGCCCGTGACGGTGCTGTCGCGTTGCCAGCGTTTCGATCTGCGCCGCATCGAAACGCCGGAGCTTGTCGCGCATCTGGAGATGATCGCGCAGAAAGAAAGTGTGGCCATCGAAATGCCCGCGCTGGCGCTCATCGCGCGCGCGGCGGAAGGTTCGGTGCGCGATGCGCTGTCGCTGCTCGATCAAGCGATTGCGCATGAGGAAGGCGGCTCGATCGGCGCGGAAAGCGTGCGCGCCATGCTGGGCCTCGCCGATCGTGGCCGCATCCTCGACCTGTTCGAGAAAGTGCTGGGCGGCAACATCGCCGACGCGCTTTCCGATTTGCGCGAATTATACGACCGAGGCGCCGATCCGCTGGCGATCATTCAGGATCTGCTGGAAACCACGCATTTCCTCACGCGTGTGAAAGTCGCGCCCGGTGCCGAGGGTTTCTTCGATGGGGGCAGCGCCGAGGCCACGCGCGCAAGTGAAATGGCCGCCAAACTCAGCGTGCCCTCGCTCACGCGCGCCTGGCAGATGTTGCTCAAGGGATTGTTCGAAGTGCGCGACGCCACGCGCCCCATCGCCGCCTGCGAAATGGCATTGATCCGCCTATCTTACGCCGCCGATCTTCCGCCCACGGACAAACTGGTCCGCGATGTTTTGGACAACAAAACCCTCTCCCCCACCGGGGGAGAGGGCAAGGGTGAGGGGGTGCGTCCACGCGCACCAACGTCTCACGCACCAACCGCATCTGCTGCAACCGCACCCGCGCCGGTGATGCAGGCATCAACCGCGCCGTTCATTCGTTCGCTTGAAGATATTGTCGCTCTTACCGAACCGACATCCAGTCTGCGGGTGAACTTGCAGAACAATCTACATTTGATTCACCTCGAACAAGGTAAGATCGAATTTCGCCCAACGGACAAAGCGCCATCGACATTGGCGGGCG
>DATCEI010000244.1:0-8592 GCA_036510185.1 Rhizomicrobium sp.
GACGATGAACGGACCGTTCGGCTCCGGTCACACAGCGACAGGCACAGGCGTCACGCTGGCGCGCGCGCCCAACACGGGGCAGGCGGGATATTCAGCGGCGTTCCTCACGCCGGTTGTCGCGACTGCCGATAACGCGACGGCGTTTGCAGGCGCGGGCGCGGGCGGGCCACTCGGCACGGCGTCCGTGCTTTATGCGCTATCGAAATTGGGTCACGGCGGTTCGTTGCGCGAACGTGGCGATCTGCGCGGCACAGGCCTTGCGCCGTACAACACGGTCAACGTCATCGCCTGTCAGGGCGGCGGCTGCACGCCGCTGGCCGACCCTGAAACCAGCGGCATGGGTGCTGCTTCGGAAAATTAGAGCGGTTTAGGAAAGAACGGAATCACATACTCACTTGTCATGGCCCACCTAGTGTGGGCCACCCAGGTGACACCAATTCCATGTCGAAGGAACTGCTCAGTTTAATTTTTATCGAGAAGCGCAGATTTCAACTGGGTGGCCCGCACTCCGGCGGGCCATGACATTGAGGTTGGAGGCGTGGACTCAGCCCAAAACGACTCTAATCCCGGTTAAACGCGCGTTGCCACCAGCCTTTGCGCGGCGGACCCGCGGGCGCTTCGGGTTGAGCACTTACAACCGGCTTCGGCGGTTCGCTTTGCGGTGCCGGAGGCGGTGTCCACGCAGGCTCAGACGGTTTGCTTTCGCTCACCGCTTCGTGGAAATCGTTCGCTTCCGCGCCATTGTCCTGCACGCTTGCATCGACAGGCACGCCTTCGCCTTGCGGTCCGCCAATCTGCAGCGGATTTTCGTTATGACCGCGGCCACCACGACGTCCACGGCGGCGTCTGCGTCTGCGGCGCTGACCGCCTTCGCCTTGCGGTCCGCCCTGCGGCTGACCATCGCCGATGTGCTGCGCCTGTTCGCCACCATTCGCGCCATCTTCGCGCGGCAGCATCGCCGTTTCGATGGAGGACGGTGAAACCGGTTCGTGCATGATTTGCGGCGGACGGTCGCCGCGATCACGCCCGCCACGGCGGCGTCTACGCCTGCGTTTGCCGTTGCCCATCTCGCCGCCCGGCTGATGCTCCGTGGGCGGACGATCAATCGTGTCGGTCGCCACAGCCTCCAGCTCGGCATCCTCTTCGATCTCGATCTCGGGTTCGTCTTCCTCGATTTCCGGCGGCGCAAGCGGTGTCTCGACGGATATAACCTTGCGATCTTCCGGATTCTTCTGCGTGATCTTCTCGATCTCGAACGTGCCCGCATGCGCTTCAGGCGTGGGTTCGAAACTGACAATCATGCCGTAATCGGTTTCGATGCGCGCGAGTTCGCGGCGTTTCTGGTTCAGCGTGTAGATCGAAACATCCGGCGGCGCTTTCACCATGATGGCGGAGTAACGCTGTTTCTGGCCTTCTTCTTCAATCGAACGCAGCAGGCGCAGTGCGGTGGATTCCACGGAGCGCACAATGCCCTGGCCGCCGCAATGCGGACACGGCACGGTCGAACCCGCGATCACGCCCGCGCGCAAACGCTGGCGCGACATTTCCAGCAGACCGAACTGGCTGATCTTGCCGATCTGCACGCGCGCGCGGTCATTCTTCACCGCGTTGTAGATGCGTTTTTCCACCGCCCGGTCGTTGCGGCTGTCTTCCATGTCGATGAAATCGATAACGATAAGGCCCGCCAGATCGCGCAATCGCAATTGCCGCGCGATTTCATCGGCGGCTTCCAGATTGGTTTTGGTGGCGGTTTCCTCGATGGAATGCTCGCGCGTGGCGCGGCCCGAATTCACGTCGATGGAGACAAGCGCCTCGGTCTGGTTTATGACGATGTAGCCGCCGGATTTCAGCGTCACGGTCGGCGTGAACATCGCATCGAGTTGCGCCTCGATATTATACCGCTGGAAAAGCGGAATGGCCTCGGCGTGCTGTTTCACGTTCTTGGCATGGCTCGGCATGAGCATGCGCATGAAATCCTTGGCGTTGCGATAACCTTCATCGCCCTCCACCAGAATTTCGGAAACGTCTTTGTTATAAAGATCGCGGATGGCGCGCTTGATGAGATCGCCTTCTTCGTACACGCAAGCAGGCGCATTGGATTTCAGCGTCAACTCGCGGATCTGATCCCACATGCGCAGCAGATATTCGTAGTCGCGCTTGATCTCGAGCTTGGTGCGGTTCTCACCCGCCGTGCGGATGATGAGGCCCATGCCATCGGGCAGTTCCAGCGTTTGCGCGGCCTCTTTCAGCCGCTTGCGGTCGTTCGCATTGGTGATCTTGCGCGAAATGCCGCCGCCGCGCGGTGTGTTGGGCATCAGCACGCAATAACGGCCCGCGAGAGACATATAGGTCGTCAGCGCAGCGCCTTTGTTGCCGCGTTCTTCCTTCACCACCTGCACCAGAATGATCTGGCGGCGCTTGATGACTTCCTGAATTTTGTAATGCTTGCGGCGCGTCCAGCGTTGCGACGGGCGCGGCGCCTGCAAAGCCTGCGACGGCTGATCCGCGTGCTCATGCGCCATTTCTACGCTGGCGTCCGCCGCGGCCTGTTCGTCCACAATGCCTTGCGATTCTTCTTCCGCCGCAAGATTGGTAATCGGCGAGCTTTCGCCGAAAGACTGGATCACGGATTCCAGAACCGGCTGTTCCTCCGCCTGTTCTTCCGCGAAATGTTCGTCGGTTTCCGCCGCCGTCCGCTCGGCCTCGTGCGGTTCTTCGTGATCGTCCTCGAAGGCATCGTCGTGATGCTCTTCTACGTCTTCGTGCTCGGCATCCTCATGTTCGGATTCGTCATGCTCCGCTTCGTCATGGAACTCTTCATGATGTTCGGCTTCTTCTTCGTGCGCCTCATCATCGTGATGTTCGTCTTCGTGACTTTCCTCAGCGTGCTCTTCTTCCGTCTCTTCGTGATGCTCTTCGCCCGATTCGGCTTCTTCTTCAGCCGCGAGTTGTTCGTCCGTCAATTGCACGGTACCGGTTTCGACGGATTCGAATTCCTCCGCGGCCTTGCGGCGTTCGTGTTCTTCCTGTTCGGCAAGCAGCGCCAAACGATCCGCAACCGGAATTTGGTAATAGTCGGGATGGATTTCCGAAAAGGCGAGGAAACCCTGTCTGTTGCCGCCATATTCGACGAACGCCGCCTGGAGCGAAGGCTCCACGCGCGTCACCTTGGCGAGATAGATGTTTCCTTTAAGAGGCAGCTTGGAAGCCGCTTCGAAGTCGAACTCGTCAACTTTCTGACCGTCTAAAACCACCACCCGTGTTTCTTCCGGGTGGCTGGCATCGATAAGCATACGTTTGGGCATTGAAATCTCCGGGCGGCGCGATTGCTCGCGGAGCCGACGCGGTTCGTGGCGCGCGTCTCAGGCTCACTTGGAATGGCCGCTTGTTGGTTTGCGACAGGCATGGGGCGGCCCGCGCCGCTACTCGCTGGTCTTCCGCGAGGCTTGGCGAATGGGCGTTCATGCCGTCGGTCATTTTGAATCACATTTCGTCGGGCATTGTCGCCCGTAGGCCTCGTGGGGTGCGCGGACGCCGGAAATCCGGTCCGGCCAGCCCGACCGGCCCGGACCTCCGGGCGGCGAAGCGAAGCCTAGATGTTGTAGGGGCATAGGCCGGTTCGGGCAAGGCCCCTGTGGATTCATCATAAAATGGGCGATGCTAAGAAAGCATAAATGGTTTATTGCCAAGGTTTTGGTGCACTCTCCTTTGGCACGGCGGAAAGATCGGATGGCGCGGCGCGCGATCATTTTAACCTTTGTGACGGCGCTGGTGTTTACGGCTGGGGCAGGGGCGCAGCCGGGCGATGCGCAAGCCCCCACCGACAGTTCTGCGGCGGTCGCGTCCAAGACCAAACAGGTGCCTGTCATCCTCGGCGCGCGCATCGGCGAGCATAGCGACCGCACGCGGTTCGTCGTGGAAGTCTCCGATCCCGTAAAGACGCGCATCTTTACGCTGGCCGATCCGGACCGTGTGGTCGTGGACATGCCCGAAGTGCTGTGGCGGCTTGAATCCGCCGAACGGCCCAGCGGCAAGGGGCTGGTAAAGAGTTATCGCTACGGCCTGTTCCGTCCCGGCAATTCGCGTTTCGTGATCGATCTGAACGGACCCGCCACCGTCGGCGATCCGATGGTGATGCCGCCGCAGGATGGCTACGGCTATCGCATCGTGTTCGACCTGAAGCCGACGACGCAGACGAAGTTTGCATCCGCCGCCGGTTGGCCCGCCGATCTGCGCAGCAAGAACAATGTGGTGGTCAGCACCGCGCCGCCTGAGTCGCTGCCGCAGCCGCCTGCCGCCAAACGCATCATCGTGCTGGATGCGGGCCATGGCGGCATCGATTCCGGCACAATCAGCCCAACGGGCCTGCAGGAGAAAGACCTTGTGCTCGATGAAGCCAAGCGCGTGGCGCGGGCGCTGGAGAGCCGCGGCACCTACATTGTGCATCTGACGCGCGATACGGACATCTACATTCCGTTGCGCGGGCGCGTGGATATCGGCCGTTCCTACAAAGCCGATCTGTTCGTTTCGCTGCACGCCGATTCCAATCCCGATCCCAATGTCTTCGGCGCATCGGTTTACACGCTGTCTGAAGACGGCTCTGACAAGGAAGCCGCCGCCCTCGCCAAAAAGGAAAACCAGTCGGACATCATCGCGGGCGTGGATTTGTCGGGCGAAGATGATTCGGTCAGTTCCATTCTTATCGACCTTGCGCAGCGCGATACGATGAACCGTTCGTCGCGTTTCGCCGCCACTGCCGTTTCATCGCTTGGCCATGCGACGGACATATTGCCGCGCCAACCGCATCGTTCCGCCGCCTTCGCGGTGCTGAAAGCGCCCGACGTGCCCGCCGTGCTGATCGAGCTTGGCTACCTCTCTAACGCCTCGGATTCGCGCCAGATGGCCACGGATCGCTGGCGCGACAGCGTGGCGGAGGCCATCGCCAAGGCCATCGACCGGCATTTCGCGCCGCACTCGGCCCAGATGCCCGCACCGACAAAGACGGCATCCGAGTGAAACGCCTTTTCTCCGGCCAAATCGGCCTATATTAGAACGCGAGCCGAAAGAGCCCTGAGCGTAAATGGCGCGGCGTATCCTGTTGGTTGCGATGATTGTGTTGGGTGGGCTCGGCCTTGTCGGCGCGGGCATGCTCGGCGTTTACGTGTGGTCGCTGATGCGCGGCCTGCCCAGCGTGGAGGCGTTGCGCGATTACAACCCGCCCGTCACCACGCGCGTCTATGCGGGCGATGGCACGATCCTCGGCGAATACGCGCGCGAGCGGCGCATCTTCGTGCCCATCGAATTCGTGCCGAAACTGGTGGTGGATGCCTTCACCTCAGCGGAGGACAAGAATTTCTTCCTGCATCCGGGCGTGGACCCGTCCGGTATTTTGCGCGCGGGCGTCAAGGATATTTTCAACGCGCTCCAGCACAAGCGGCTTGAAGGCGCGTCCACCATCACGCAGCAGGTGGCGAAGAATTTCCTGTTGAGCAGCGAAGTGTCGGCGTCGCGCAAAATCCGCGAGGCGTTTCTCGCGCTGCGCATCGACGCGACTTATTCCAAGCAGAAAATTCTTGAGCTTTATCTCAACGAAATTTTCCTCGGCCAGAATTCCTATGGCGTTGCGTCGGCGGCGCTGAATTATTTCGGCAAATCGCTCGATCAGCTCGACATCGCCGAAGTGGCGTATCTGGCTTCGCTGCCCAAAGCGCCCAGCAATTACGATCCGCGTTTCCACAAGGCGGCGGCGCTGGCGCGGCGCAATTGGGTCATCGGGCAGATGGCCGAGAACGGTTACATCACGCGCGCGCAGGCCAACGCCGCGATTGCCGAAGACCTCGTGACGCATTCGCGCCCGATGGGCATTCAAACGGAAGACGCGGATTATTTTGTCGAGGATGTGCGCCGCCAGCTTTATTCGAAATATGGCTCGCAAACGCTCTATGACGGCGGTTTGCAGGTGCGCGCGACGCTGGACACGCGGCTGCAGAATTTCGCGGTGAACGCGCTGCGCATGGGATTGGTGCGTTACGACCATCGCCATGGCTGGCGCGGCGCGGTCAGCAATATTGACATCAACGGTGACTGGAAAAACACGCTGGCCAGCGCGGGCAATCAGTCCGGCATCGAAACCTGGCGCATCGCAGTGGTGCTGGGCTTCGGCGCGGACAAATCTATCACGCTTGGTTTCTCGGACGGCAGCCAGGGCAAAATTCCGTTTGACGAACTGGCATGGGCGCGCAAGCCCAATCCCGACGCGTCGGTTGGGCCGTCGCCGGATTCGCCGCATCAGGTCGTCAAACCCGGCGACGTGATTTATGTCGAACCGAACGGCAAAGGCGATTACGGCCTGCGCCAAATTCCCAAAGTGAACGGCGCCATTGTCGTAATGGATCCGCACACGGGCCGCGTGCTCGCGATGTCCGGCGGCTTTTCTTATGCGTCGAGCGAATTCAATCGCGCCAGTCAGGCGCAACGCCAACCGGGTTCGTCGTTCAAGCCGTTTGTGTATGCGGCAGCCCTCGACAATGGCTACACGCCCGTCAGCAAAGTGCTCGACGCGCCGTTTGAAATGTATCAGGGGCCGGGCCTGCCGATCTGGCGGCCGGAAAATTTCGAACACAAATATATCGGGCTGGCCACGTTGCGCCGCGGCATCGAATTGTCGCGTAACCTCATGACCATTCGTCTGGCGCAGGCCGTGGGCATGGACAAGGTTGCTCCGTACCCGGAGCGTTTCGGGGTTTACGATCATCTGCCGCGCAATCTCGCCAACGCCATCGGTGCGTATGAAACGACGCTGCTGCGCATGACCACGGGCTATGCGGAATTCGACAATGGCGGAAAGAAAATCAACGCCACGCTGATCGACCGCGTACAGGATCGCAATGGCCGCACGATCTATCGCCACGACGAACGCACCTGCCCGGATTGCAATGGCGCATGGATTCACCAGCCCGATCCGCTGATCTCCGACAATCGCCAGCAGATCATCGATCCGCGCACGGCTTACCAGATCGTATCGCTGTTGCAGGGCGTGGTGCAGCGCGGCACGGGCCGTTCCGTCGCCGTCATCGGCAAACCGCTCGCGGGCAAGACGGGCACATCGAACGAATCCAAAGATGTGTGGTTCATCGGCTTCTCGCCCGATCTCGTTTGCGGCGTGTTCGTGGGCTACGACGATCCGAAAACGCTGGGCAAATTCGAACAGGGCGCGACCGTGGCCGCGCCTATCTTCCGCGATTTCATGAAAGAGGCGCTGGCGGACGTGCCGCCGATTCCGTTCCGCGTGCCGCCGGGCATTGTGTTCGTGCCGGTGGATGCAATCAGCGGCGCGCAAACCAGCGAAGGTGCGCCGGGCTCCATCGACGAAGCCTTCAAGGTCGGCACGGAGCCGGGTTCCGCCAGCCTCGACGACACGCCGCCCGCCGCCGAAAACACTTCCGGCCAAAGCTATGGCCCGTCCACCAATGTGGGCGAGGGCACGGGCGGGCTTTACTGATGCGGACGCTCAAATTCATCGCGATTGCGGTGGCGGCATTCGCGGCGTTTCCCGCCTATGCGGATTACGTCAAGCCGCGTGTCGATCCTTCGCGGCCAAATCCCGGTCCCGTTTATCCGGCTGCCGCGGAAGCGGCGGGCGAGGAGGGTACCGTTGTTTTGCAATTACACATTTCCGCGTCCGGCAAAATTATTCGCTTCAAGGTCAAGCAATCGAGCGGCTTCACCGATCTCGATAGCGCAGCCGTGACGACGGCGCTGAACTGGCATTATCTTCCCGCGAACATGAACGGCTACGCGCGCACCGACGACATGGACCTCGCGATTCAATTCAAGCTGCCGCCCGCGTCTCACTGAAATCTACTTTACAAACCGATCATCGCTCGCCATATCCAGATCATGCGCCCCGAAACCGAACGCACCGTCGAAGAGATCAAGCAGGCCATCGCCCTGCTGAGGAGGCATCTTTGACTGGGACCGCGCCACACGCCGCCTCGACGAACTGAACGCCAAGGCCGAAGATTCCGCCATCTGGAACAATCCGCAAGGCGCGCAAACCCTCATGCGCGAACGCCAGAAGCTTGAAGAAGAGCTTTCGGCGGTGCGCGGGCTGGAAAACGAATTCGCCGATGCCGTCGGTCTGTTTGAAATGGCGGAAGCGGAAAGCGACGCGGCCATGATGACGGACGCGGAAAAGAATATCGACGCGCTCGCCAAACGCGCGCAAGCCATGCGGCTCGAGTCGATGCTGTCGGGCGAAGCAGACGCCAACGACACCTATCTCGAAATTCACGCGGGCGCGGGCGGCACCGAAAGTCAGGATTGGGCCGAAATGCTGTTCCGCATGTACACGCGCTGGGCGGAGCGGCACGGCTACAAACTGCAAATGGTCGAAGAAAGCGAAGGCGAGGGCGCGGGACTGAAATCCGCGACCGTGCTCGTGAAGGGCAAGAACGCTTACGGTTGGCTGAAATCCGAAGCGGGCGTGCATCGGCTCGTGCGCATTTCGCCGTTCGACTCGCAGGCGCGCCGGCACACGAGCTTCGCGTCGATTTTCGTGTATCCTGTGGTCGACAACGAAATCAACATCGA
>DATCEI010000245.1:0-3085 GCA_036510185.1 Rhizomicrobium sp.
CTTCGGCTTTGTCGAGCGCGATGAAGCGGGTGGACCACCGATATGCAAAATCGAGCGCGTTGAGCGCATCGAGCAATCCCGGCCGCGTCGTATTGGGAAAGCCCAATATCGTCACCGTTCGCAGATGGCGATCACCCAGGACCGGTTCGAGACCGCCGCTCAAGGGCGTGTCGGCCAAAACTGCGTCCAGGTAGACGGGGATTTCCGGCGCGCAAACCTGATGCGGCTTTGCGGACACCGCGCGGTGCAGATAGGTCAATGTCTGAGAATCGTCGAGTGGAACGATCTCCGGCATGATCTGAGCAAAAAGATCGAATGCCCTGTTGGTCTCGGCGGCGAAAGCGCCCAGCTCTGCCTGCCAGTCGCGGCGGTTGTTCTGATTGGTGTTCTCGATGAGCGCGCGCTCCGCACGCGCCGTGCCGTCCGGCGCCGGCATGAAGGCCAATGTCAGATAGTAAGCGCTTTCGAAGTGGCGTCCTGCGCCCGCTTCGAAGGAGGCGCGGCGTTCTTCGTCGACAAGCGTTGTGGCTGCATCCGGAAATACCGAGGCAGGATAACCGGCAGCTTCGAAGCGATCGGCTTCAAAGAAGAGAGCCCAGCCGGAGCCGAAGCGCCGCAACACATTGTTGATGCGGGCGCAGGCTGCTACCAGCTCCGCGTCCGTCGCGCTCTCCAGATCCGGCCCGCGGAATCGGAACGTCCGCTGAAAGCTTCCATCCTTGTTGAGCACAATCCCCGGGGCAACGATCGCCGCCCATGGCAGATGATCGGCGAGCCTGTCGGATTTGCGTCGGTATTCTCCGATATTCAGCATAACAGATGCGACCGTTGCTTGAGGTGGCGCCGAAGAACATCGGCGAACTGGGGATCGCGTTTGGCGGCGAAGACGGCGATCGAATGGCCTGCAGCCCACAGCAGCAATCCTGCGATCCAGAGTTGAAGGCCGAGGCCCACGGCGGCAGCAACCGTTCCGTTGACGATCGCGACCGCGCGAGGCGCACCTGCAAGCAGGATAGGTTCGGTCAACGAGCGGTGGAGTGGGACCTCGAAGCCTTCAATACTCACGAAATGAGCGCTCCGCCGCCGAACGAAAAGAACGACAGAAAGAAGCTGGACGCCGCGAACGCGATGGATAGGCCCAACACGATTTGGATCAGCCGCCGGAAGCCACCGGATGTTTCTCCAAATGCCAAAGTCAGGCCGGTGACGATGATGATGATGACCGCGAGTGCTTTGGCAACCGGTCCTTGTATGGAATCGAGAATGCTTTGTAGCGGCGCTTCCCACGGCATGCCGGTGCCAGTTGCATGCGCGGCGCCGACAATCGAAAACGGCAAAGCGGCGCCTGCCGCGATCGCACGAATGAATTTCCTTCGAAAGTGCATTGGTTTCTCCTGTGAGTTAGAGCGCATGAACTTTGGGTCCGATTGTTTGGGTGAGCGCGTATTCGCCGTCGGCTGTTAGACCGGTGATCTCGGCAATGGCTTCAACACGGCGCATCGAACCGCGGCCACCGATAAAAACGACTACATCGATCGCCTCCGCGATGAGACGGCGTGGAACAGTGACGACCGCTTCCTGAATGAGCTGTTCAAGTCGATAGAGTGCTGCGACGGTAGAGTTGGCGTGAACTGTGGCGATGCCGCCCGGATGGCCGGTATTCCAGGCTTTCAGCATGTCGAGGGCTTCGGGTCCGCGAACTTCACCAATGATGATGCGATCGGGACGCAGCCGAAGCGTTGAACGAACAAGATCGGCAAGGGAAACGACGCCCGGCTTGGTGCGAAGCGCCACACAATCGGGCGCCGCACATTGCAGTTCGCGTGTGTCTTCAATCAGGATGACTCGCTCGTCGCATTGCGCCATTTCTGCAAGCAGAGCGTTGGCAAGGGTTGTCTTGCCTGAGCTGGTGCCGCCCGCGATGAGGATGTTTTTGCGCGACACCACCGCGCGCCGAAGCAATTCGGCGTCCTGCAAAGAAACGATCCGGTGTTCGATATAATCGCCCAATGTGTGGATGCGCGCGGCGGGCTTGCGGATCGCAAAGCACGGCGCGGACGCCACAGGCGGGAGCAATCCTTCGAAGCGTTCGCCTGCCACACCGTCGCTCAATGCTGGCAATTCTGCACTGACGATTGGGCTTGCCGCATGGACCTCAAGACGCAGGTGCGATGCGACCAATCGGATGATCCGTTCGACATCGGCGGGGCTCATCCGAATGCCCGTGTCCACCCGTCCTTCGCCGTGACGGTCCAGCCGCAATGCGCCATCCGGGTTGACCATCACCTCGATGACGGACGGGTCGCCTAGGGCAGCCGCGATTTCCGCACCCATCGCCGTTTGGAGCATGGTCCGCTTGCGCTGTCGGCTTTCTGATTTCGGATCGGACATCAATGAGTCTTTCGGGAGGTTGTGGTGTCGGTTCGTGATGGCATTCGCGCGCCGATGTCGTCGGCAAAGGCTTTGCCTTTCGCCAAACGTCGACTCACTTGGTCGGCAAAGGTTTGAAACCGGTCATTGCCGGCGGCTTGCGAAGCGGCCAATTGCGAGGCGGGCAATGGTGGCGTGACCGACAATTCGTAACGAATGAACAGGGCCAGGCTTTCGAGACCTATGAGCACATTGCGCTCGATGCGGCCCAGACGATCGTCCATACGGTCAAGACGGGATTTGAATTTGCTTTCGAGTGCGCCTGCGCCGCGTTCCTTGAGATAATTTGCAAGCGCACTGTTGACGATTTCCGATTTCGTCGTGCCCGGCTCGGCCGTCAGCGCTTCGAGCTGCTCGCTGACCTTCGATTCGAAATAAAGGCAATGGCGGATTTTGTCGGGTTTCATGGCGCGTCTCAAAAGGCCGGTAGAATGTCGTTGCCAAAATGGCGGTCGCCGTCGTTCATCGCCCGAGCGCGTCCGAGCCCATCAAGCCCCGCGCGGTCAGGTGTGGCGGTTTCCGAAAAGGCCTCGTCCTCGTCGCGGACAGGACCAAGCGGTGGCTCGCCAAGAATGGCTGCGAGCGCATCGTCACCAAGCTCAGGTACGCGTTGTTGCTGCAAACCGCCCTCATCGCTCGCGCCAGATGTCGTTTC
>DATCEI010000246.1:0-5810 GCA_036510185.1 Rhizomicrobium sp.
CGCGCGCGCCGCCACGCCTTCCGCCACCGCCGCCGAACGGGCCGCCGCCGCTGAACAGGTCCGACAGAATGTCCTCGGCGCGGATGCCTTCGGCGTCGCCTTCGCTGAATGTGTAGTGAAAGTCGCGTGGGTTGCCGCCACCGCCGCCGCCGCCGCGAAACGGCCCGCCCTGTTGCCCGCGCGGATCGAAACCGCGCGCATTGCCGCCTTCGTCGATCTCGCCGCGGTCGAATTTGGCCCGCTTGTCCTTGTCGCCCACGATGTCATAGGCGGCGCTAATTTCCTTGAACTTCTTCGCGGCCTTTTCGTCGCCGCCATGCTTGTCGGGATGAAATTTCTTGGCGAGCGAACGGAAGGCCTTTTTGATTTCGGCCTCGCTCGCTTTTTTGGAAACGCCCAGAATGTCATAGGGATTCGGCATGGCGGCAATATAGGAACGAACCGCGCGCGACGCTAACGGGCGCCGGAGGTTCTGGTGATCGTATCATAGCGCCGGAACTGGGTGCGTTCCTGCGTTCCGTCCAGCTGGTTCAGCCGCTCCTCCGCCTCCTGCACCCCGCCCGCAGCCGCCTCCACGTAAAGCGCATGGGCTTTGGCAAGGTCTTTGGGCACGGCCACGCCCTGCTCATAAAGCGTGCCCAGATGGTATTCCGCGATCACATGATGGGCGGCGGCGGCGATCTGGAGATAGGGCAGGGCGGCCGCCGGGTCGGGGCGGCCGACCTCGCCATCCAGCAGCATCTCGCCCGCGTCGGCGGCGGCGGTGGCCAACCCCGCTTCCGCCGCCTGCTCCAACAGGATCAGCGCCTGTTTCGGATCGCGCTCGACCCCTTGCCCCTTGCGCAGCATCAGCCCCGCATTGCGCGCGGCGGCGGCATCGTCATAGGAGATATCGTCGAAAATCCTGAAAGCTGCCGCGTAATGCCCCGAATCGTATTCCGCCACGCCCTGCTTGAAGCTGGCCACACGCTCCTCCGGCGGGATGGTGGCGCAACCGCCTGCGAACAAGACGCAAATGCCGAACGCGAAACCGAAGCGTGCTAAGTGCATTTCTCTAGGCTAACAAGCGCGGCCCACACACGCAAAAGGCACATGAGCAATATCGGCGAACCAGTTGACGATGGCGGCATCGCGCCCACGGACGATCCGTTCGCGCTGTTCGATGCGTGGATGGAGGAGGCGAAGAAGTCTGAGCCGAACGAGGCCAACGCCATGTCCATCGCCACGGCGGATGCGAGCGGGCACCCGAACATTCGCATGGTGTTGCTGAAGGGCGTGGATACGCGCGGCTTCGTTTTCTACACCAATCTCGAAAGCGCCAAGGGCCGCGAGCTTTCCGCCAATCCGTATATTGCGCTGTGCTTTCACTGGAAGAGTTTGCGCAAACAGATTCGCGTGCGCGGCCCTGTTGCGCCCGTCAGCGATGAAGAAGCCGATGCCTATTTCGCAAGCCGCGCCAAGGATAGCCAGATTGGCGCCTGGGCCAGCGCGCAGTCGCGCCCGATGGAAGGCCGCTGGGCGTTTGAAAAAGAAATCGCGAAAGCCGCCGCGAAATATGCGCTGGGCAAAGTCCCGCGTCCGCCATTCTGGAGCGGTTTTCGCGTCACGCCATTGGAAATCGAATTCTGGCGCGACCGTCCGTTTCGTTTGCACGACCGGCTTGTCTATCGCCGCGATGACGCCAACGCGCCTTGGCGCACGGAGCGGCTGTTTCCGTGACGCAGGATCGCGCCAGTGGAAATCTCATGCGCCGCGCGGCGATGGCCTCGCTTGGCGTGTCGGTGTTGCTGGTGGCAGCGAAGTTTGCCGCCTTCCTCGCCACCAATTCGGTTGCGATGCTGGCGTCGCTGGCGGATTCCGGCCTCGATCTTTTCACCTCGTCGATCAATCTCGTGGCGATCCGTTCCGCGCTGACGCCGCCCGATGCCGAACATCGCTTTGGCCATGGCAAAGCGGAGCCGCTGGCGGGCCTCGCGCAAGGCGCGTTCATCGCAGGCTCGGCGGTATTCGTCGCCATCGAAGCGATCAACCGTTTTTTTGAGCCGCATCCGCTGGAGCGCGCGGGCATCGGCCTTGCCGTGATGGCGCTGTCGATTGTGGCGGCGGGCGGACTCGTTCTCTATCAGCGCATGGTTGTGGCGCGCACGCATTCGCCCGCTATCGGCGCGGACCGCACGCATTACATCGGCGATCTTGCCACCAATCTCGGCGTCGTGCTCAGCATCATTCTGGTGACGCGCTTCAACCTGCCGCTTGCCGATCCCATCATCGGCCTCGTGATTGCCGTCTTCCTCGGATGGAATGCGTGGCATGTGTTCCGCGACAGCTCCAACCAGCTGATGGATCACGAATTGCCCGATGACGCGCGCGCAAAAATCAAAGCCATCGCGCTGCGCCATGCCGAAGTGCGAAACCTGCACGACCTTCGCACGCGCGCGGCCGGCACCGACACCTTCATCCAGCTTCACATCGAAATGGATGCTGACTTAAGCCTCATCCGCGCCCATGAGGTGAGCGACGCGGTTGAGGCCGACATCTGCGCCGCCTTCCCCCATGCCGAAGTGATTATTCACCAGGATCCGGCGGGCGTTGAAGCGCCGCCGCAATTGGCGAGAAATTAGGTGGGCGAATAGCGAATGGCGAATAGGGAGTCCCCACTCGCTATTCGCTACTCGCTATTCGCCCTATACTCCCGCCATGAACGAAGAACAGCGCACGCTCATCCTCACCGGTGCCAGCCGTGGCATCGGCCATGCGACCGTCAAGCGGTTCGCGAGCGCGGGCTGGCGCGTCATCACCTGCTCGCGCCATGCCTTTCCGGAGAATTGTCCGTGGGCGGCGGGGCCGGAGGATCACATCCAGGTCGATCTCGCCGATCCCGACGACACGCTGCGCGCGGTGGAAGAAATGCGCGGGCGGCTGAAGGACGGCAAGCTCCACGCGCTGGTCAACAATGCGGGCATCTCACCCAAGGGCGAGGGCGGCGCGCGCCTTGACACGCTCAAAAGCGACATGGCGGTGTGGCGGCGCGTGTTCGAGGTCAATCTGTTCGCGACCATCTGGCTGGCGCGCGGACTGATGGGGGAATTGTCGCGCGCGCAAGGCGCCATCGTGAACGTCACCTCGATTGCGGGCAGCCGCGTGCATCCCTTCGCGGGCAGCGCCTATTCGACATCGAAGGCGGCGCTGGCGGCGCTGACGCGCGAGATGGCGGCGGATTTCGGACCGCTGGGCGTGCGCGTCAACGCGATCGCGCCCGGAGAAATCGACACCGCGATCCTGTCGCCCGGCACCGAAAAAATCGTGGAGACGATTCCGTTGCGGCGGCTAGGCACGCCCGCGGAAGTGGCCAAGACGATCTATTATCTGTGTACGGAGCAATCAAGCTACGTCACCGGCGCTGAGATCCACATTAATGGTGGGCAGCATGTGTGAGGGCGGATAGTAAAAAGCGCGAGGGGAAAATGCGCAAACTGATTGGATTGTGCGGGATTGTTTTGACTGTCGCGCTTGCGGGTTGCAATGCGCAAGATCTTTTCAACAAATTTGTCTCAAAGGAAGAAGCTCCGATAGCACGACGCTATATGGAAGACATTCGAACCGGAAATTTCGCGCCGGTCGAAGACAAATTCGACCCGGTCTACAAAACGCCGGCGTTACGCCCATCGCTTGAAAAGATGGCGAGTCTGTTTCCGAAGGAAACGCCGAAAAGCATAAAGATCATCGGAACCCAAACGGGTGGTTTGTCCGATTTTACGACGTATAACCTCACCTTCGAATATGAGTTTCCGCATGGTTGGACGGTGGGCAACATCTTGCTCAAGAAAACCGGCAGCAACCTTCAGATCGAAGGCGGGCAAGTCATTCCGCTGAAGGATTCCATGGAGCATCACTTTGCATTCACGTTCGAGGGCAAAGGCGCGGTCCATTACATCTTTCTGATTTTGGCGATTTTGCTGCCGGTGTTCTGTTTGGTGACAGCGATCGTCTGTTACCGGACGCCAATTCCAAGGCGCAAATGGTTGTGGTTGATCTTCACGCTGCTCGGTTTTGTTTCGTTCAATCTGAATTGGACGACCGGCGCCGTGAGCTACCAGCTTATCTCTTTTGCGTTTCTTGGCGCAGCATATACGCAGCAATTTTATGGCCCCATCATCATCCAGATCGCATTTCCCTTTGGTGCGATTATGTTTTGGATGCGGCGTCGCGAATGGATTGCGAAATCAGTATCAATCAATTAGAAATAATGTCCTTTGAATTTGAAATTAAAAGTTATTTAAGTGCTATAGAACAATAGACGCATGTTTGAAGCGGATCGGTCGTTGTACGGTGGTGCGAAATGAGATTTCAGCGTTATCTTCAAAATATATTGGTTCCAATTGCAGCGATTTCCTTTTTTGGCTTTCTGGCACTCCTGAGACATTATTCGGAGCAACCGGCAAATCGTGTGGCCGGTGGACTGCGGGATATTCCTTATCGCTATGGAAGCGCTATTTTCTATTTGAATCCAACTGAAGCGCTGCCAGTGCGTATATTGGAATACACCACCATTGTGTTGATTCCGATTATTATCTTCGCGGCACTCGTTATTTGCTATACCGCATCGGAACATTTTAAATCGTGGGGCCGCAGCAATAAATCAGAGCTTAAATAGGATCGCGCCCGGCACTAACCGCGCCCGGCGCAATCCCAAATCACTTCCCCTCCACCGCCCGCACCAGCTGGTCCATCAAATCCCCCGTTCCGCGTTCGCGGCTGCCGGCGTCGTCATAGCCGTCCACGAACACGCCCTGTTCGGTGACGATGAGTTTCGTGCCCGCGCCGTGCGGCTCGAACTGCACCGTCGCCAGCGAAACCGAAATGCGTTTGTCGTCGATCCACATGTCGTAGACGTAAACGATGCGCTCGTTCGGCACGATGTTGCGATAGAGCGCGTCGAACGTTGTGACCATGCCGCTCGCCCATTTGCCGGCGAGGCGCTCGCGCCCGCCCTCGCGGAAATCGAATTCGCGCGTCAGCAACGTCCATTTGTCGGGCGCCGCGAACCAGGCCTCCTTGCCTTCCTTCGTGGACCAGGCCGCGTACACGCGCGCGGGTGGGGCCTTCACAATGCGCTCGATGGTGAATTGGCCGTGGGAAGCGGTCATGGCGATCTCCTGTTGACTTTGGGGTAGGGTGTATGTATTTAACCGGAGAGTTATTTAGCCGAATAGAAAAATAAATGCAACAGGATCATCTCAGTGCCGCGTTTTCCGCTCTGGCGGACCCGACCCGAAGGGCGATTCTGGCGCGGCTGGCGCTAGGCGAAACCACGGTCAACGAGCTGGCCGAGCCGTTCGACATGAGCCTTCCCGGCATTTCCAAGCATCTGAAGGTGCTGGAGCGGGCGGGGCTCATCAGCCGTGGGCGGCACGCGCAATACCGGCCCTGCAAGCTGGAACCACAGGCGCTGAAAATCGTGGACGATTGGCTCGAGGAATATCGGCGGCTTTGGGGGGAACGCCTCGACCGGCTGGAAGATTATCTGCGTAAACTTGCCAAACCCGAATGAACGATCAACCGAAGGAGCCCGCAATGAACAGCAGTCCCTATCTCAATTTCAAAGGCAATTGCGAGGAGGCGTTCAATTTTTATGTGGACGCTATCGGCGCGACGATTGTGAGAATGTCGAAGTTCAAGGATACGCCGATGGCAGGGCAGGTGCCGCCCGAAATGCAGAACATGGTCATTCATGCGCGCATCACCGTGGGCGACACAATCATCATGGCCTCCGATACGATCGACCGTTACGAAACGCCGAAGGGTTTTTC
>DATCEI010000247.1:0-4298 GCA_036510185.1 Rhizomicrobium sp.
GCATACGCCATCATAACCGATTTACGCAGTAAGCTGCCACGCGGATCACCGCAGATGATCCGGGACGCGCGATGGCGCGTATTGGATATGGCGGGTCGGTTACCGGAGAACGCTTTGCGCCCCTTGATGTTCAATCAGCCCCGCCTGCCAGAGGTGGGCGCACGCGATTTCGCGGTGATCGGCAGCGGCGTGGCGGGGCTTTCGGCGGCATGGCTGTTGTCGCGCCGCCATCGCGTGACGCTTTACGAACAGGACACACGGCTGGGCGGCCACAGCCATACGGTGGATGTGAACGGCGTGCCGGTCGATACGGGCTTCATCGTCTACAACGAGAAGAACTATCCGAATTTGACGGCGCTGTTCCGGCATCTGGGCGTGCGCACCGAACCGAGCAAGATGACATTCGCGGTTTCCTTGGATGACGGCGCGTTCGAATATGCGGGCAATCTGAAAGGCCTTCTGGCGCAACCTTCATCGCTGATGCGCGGCGAATATTGGACGATGCTGCGCGATGTACTGCGTTTCTATCGTGAAGCGCCCGCGTTGCTGCATACGGCTTCCGCTCGAGGCATGACGCTGGGTGCATTTCTGGATCGCGAGAATTATTCCGATGCGTTCTGCCGTTTGCATCTGCTGCCGATGGGCGCGGCGATCTGGTCGTCATCGGCGGAAGCGATGCGTGAGCATCCGCTGCACGCATTTGTTTCCTTCTTCGCCAATCACGGATTGCTGAATGTTGTGGGGCGTCCCGCATGGCGCACGGTTTCCGGCGGATCGCGCGAATATGTGAAGCGATTGGCGGATGGCATTCGCAAAGGCGGCAGGGTTCGCGCGATATTGCGCGATGCCGATGGCGTAACGATTTGCGAAGAACGTGGAGCACAAACGCGGCACGACAGCGTGATCGTCGCAACCCATGCCGATCAGGCGTTAAAGCTGCTCGATGATGCGAGCGATGAAGAACGCAATCTGCTCGGCGCATTCCGCTATCGCGACAATGCCGCCGTTCTGCACAGCGATCCGGCGTTGATGCCGAAACGCAAACAGGCTTGGGCATCATGGAATTATCTGGGCCGCAGCGAGGAAACGCACAAATCCGATCTTTGTGTAACCTATTGGATGAACCGGCTGCAAAACCTTCGCACGCCAGCGCCAATTTTCGTGACACTCAATCCACCGCGCATGCCGCGCGAAGAAATGGTTCACAGTACATATAATTATGCGCACCCGATGTTCGACACCGCGGCCCTCGAAGCCCAACAACGCCTCTGGCATTTGCAGGGCGAGCGCCGCACATGGTTCTGCGGCTCCTATTTCGGCGCGGGCTTCCACGAAGATGCGTTGCAGGCGGGCCTCGCCGCAGCGGAAGACGCGGGCGCAGTGAAACGGCCATGGAGTGTCGCAAACGAATCCGGGCGTATTGTGCTTGCGCCGCAATTGGCAGGCGCCATCGCATGACAATGTCCGCGATCTACGAAGGCGCCGTCATGCATCAGCGCGTGACGCCCAAGCATCACAAATTCCGTTACCGCGTGTTCGCGCTGTTGCTCGATCTTGACGAATTGCCCTCGCTGCATCGCAAACTGAAACTGTTTGGTTGGAACACAGGCGCGTTTGCAAGTTTCCATGATCGCGATCACGGCGACGGGAAGGATTTGCGCGCGTGGCTCGACAAACAATTGGCGCAGGCGGGCGTCGTTGCCGATGGTCCGAAGCGCGTGCTCTGCTATCCGCGCATTTTCGGATATGTTTTTAATCCGCTGAGTGTATGGTTTTGTTACGATCGTGCGGAAAATCGCGTCGCCACAATCTACGAAGTTCACAACACGCAAGGCGAGCGGCACGCCTATGTGTTGCGCACGGATGCCGACCAGACGCGCGATAAAGATTTCTATGTTTCGCCGTTCCTGTCGATGGATTGCAGGTATAGTTTCCACATAAAGCCGCCGGGTGACGATATCGCGATTGCGATCCGTGAAACCGAGGGCGGCCAACCCGTTCTCAACGCAGTATTTTCCGGTGAGCGCCGCCCATTGACCGACCGCGCGCTGGCCTCTGCCCTGTTGCGTCATCCGCTGATGACGGTCAAAATCATCGCCGCGATCCATTTCGAGGCGTTGCGTTTGTGGCTTAAGGGCGTTCGTATTCACCGTCACGCAAAACAGAATTTGAGGGGGAATAATGGCCGAAAGCTTCTTCGCCCTGCAAAAGAACCAGGCTGACATCGCGCCGCCGCTTTGGGGCCGTGCGCTCGCGCAATTCGCACAGAAGATTTCCGATGGCGAACTGGTGTTGCGTTTCGCCAATGGTGCGGAACACGCCATCCGAGCGCTGCGCCCCGGCCCCACCGCGATCATCGAATTCGCGCGGGCGCGCGCGCTGCCGCGGATTTTGTTCGGGGGCGCCATCGGTCTTGCGGAATCCTATATGAATGGAGAATGGTCCAGCCCCGACCTTCCTTCCGTCATCGCGTTCGGCGCGCGCAATATGAGCAAGCTCGGCGGACGTTTGCACGAGATCAAACTTTTGCGCACGGCGAATGCAATAAAACACAAACTGCGTCCCAACACGCGCACCGGCAGCCGCCGCAACATCGCCGCGCATTACGATCTGGGCAATTCGTTCTATGAACAATGGCTCGATCCTTCAATGACATATTCATCGGCGTTGTTTGAACGCGAAGGCATGAGTCTCGAAGACGCGCAAATCGCAAAATGGCATCGCATCGCAGAGCTTATTGATCTGAAGCCGGGACATACACTTCTGGAAATCGGTTGCGGCTGGGGTGGGTTCGCGATTTTCGCCGCGCGTGAATTCGGCTGCCGCGTCACCGCGCTCACGGTATCGGCGGCGCAATATGCGCGCGCGAAACAGTCGGTGGCGCAAGCCGGTCTATCGCACCTCGTGGAAATCCGGCTTGAGGATTATCGCGATGTGCGCGGATCGTTTGACCGCATTGTTTCCATCGGGATGTTCGAGGCCGTGGGTGAAAAGCATTGGCCGCAATTCTTCAATGCGATGCGCGAGCGGCTGGCTCCCGGCGGCATGGCGGCGTTGCAGATCATCACCATTCCGGACGACCGTTTCGCGGAGTATCGCGACGGCGCCGATTTCATTCAGCTTTATATCTTTCCGGGTGGAATGCTGCCGTGCCCGACCGCGCTCAATCATGCGGCGCGCGATGCAGGCTTCGCCATCGAAACGGCGCGCACATTCGCGACGTCCTATGCCGATACGCTCAAGGAATGGCGCATGCGCTTCCATGCGCAATGGGCCAATATCAACGCGCAGGGTTTCGACGAACGCTTCCGCCGCATGTGGGATTATTATCTGGCCTATTGCGAAGGCGGCTTTCGCAGCGGCGCCATCGATGTGGCGCAATTTCGCCTGAAACGCATTTAAATGCGGACATTCCAGTTCACACCATTCGAATTGCCGCGCGAAGCCATTGCCTTGCGCGGTGAAGTTCGCGCGTTTCTCAGTGAACATTCGCCCAGAAAATCATCGGCGACAAAAGCGCGATCATGGTCGGGTCACAGTCCGGAGTTCAGCCGCCAACTCGGCGCACAAGGCTGGCTCGGCATGACGTGGCCGAAGAAATATGGCGGCCACGAGCGCAGTTTTGCCGAACGCTATGTCGTGATTGAGGAAATGCTGGTCGCGGGCGCGCCGGTGGGTGCGCATTGGGTGGCGGACAGGCAAAGCGGGCCGCTGTTGCTGCGTTTCGGCACAGAAGAACAACGGCAAAAATTCCTGCCGGGCATTGCGCGCGGCGAAATCTATTTCTGCATCGGCATGAGTGAGCCGAATTCGGGTTCCGATCTGGCTTCGGTGCGCACGCGCGCGCGCAAAGTGGATGGCGGCTGGCGCATCAACGGCCAGAAAATCTGGACCTCGAACGCGCAGCGCGCGCATTACATGATCGCGCTGGTGCGAACGGGTGAAGCCGAAATGCGGCATGCGGGACTTTCGCAGATCATTGTCGATATGAAGAGCGAGGGTTTGACCGTGAAGCCCATCGCCAATCTCACGGGCGAAAGTCATTTCAACGAAGTTTTCTTCGACGATGTGTTCGTGCCCGATGACATGCTGGTGGGCCGCGAAGGCGATGGCTGGCGGCAAGTGGGCGCGGAGCTGGCATTCGAGCGCAGCGGGCCGGAGCGCTATCTTTCGTCCATTCGTCTTATTCTGGAATTCCTGCGCGTTGTCGGCGAGGCACCAAGCGAAACGGAACGGCAGCTGATCGGCCGTATGACAGCGGAATTGTGGACGCTGCGGCAGATGTCGTTGTCGGTGAC
>DATCEI010000248.1:0-17719 GCA_036510185.1 Rhizomicrobium sp.
GGAAAGCTGCGCGCGCAATTGCGGCATGACTTTTGTCGCGAAGAATTTCACGGCCTGTTCGTTCGGCGGATGCGCGAAGCCGCCAAGGAAGAGAATGTACTTTGTGTCCTTGTATGGCGTGGGTGCTGCGCGCGCTTCCACCACCCAGGGCAATTTCGCGGTGGGGGCGCTGCGAGTGGACATTTCACAAATCTCAAAAGTGCGTCGCTGGAATTATCGCGCTGGCTGCGATCTTCCGCGCTTCCGCTGTGGTGGACGGCGGGGGCGGATCACGAACGCGGTGGTTTTACGAACTGGTCGACCGGGAGGCGCGCGCGCTTGCCGTGCCGCGCAGGCTGCGCGTTCAGGCGCGTCAAGTCTACGTCTTCGCGAATGCCGTGGGTACGAGCGGGCCGTGGAAAGCAGCCGTGCGATTGGGCCTCGACTATCTCAAATTGAAATACCGCCTCGCGGATGGGTTCTATCGTACGCAAGTGAAGGATGATGGAGCGCCTGCCGACGACGCGGTATTTTTATACGATCAGGCCTTTGTGCTTCTGGCGCTGGCGTCGGCCGTGAAAGCGGGCATTGATCGTGAAGTGTGTATGACCGAAGCTACCCATTTGCGAGAATTGTTGTTCGCGGAACGCGCGCACAACGGTGGCGGATTTTGGGAATCGCCCGCTCACGGTTCGAAACTGCAATCGAATCCTCACAGGACCACCAGTCCTTTTCACCGGCACACACGAAGCGCTGCTGGATGCGGCCAATTTCATCCGCCTGATCGAAGAAACGCAAAGCCTCAAAATCGCATGCCTTGAAGAAATCGGCTGGCGGCAGGGATCTCTTTCAAGAGAACAATTCCGCGCGCTGGCCGCGCGCATGGCAAATTCCGGATACAGGAAATATCTGGAAGAACTCATTGCGGCGGAGGCGGGACATTGACGCTAAGATTACCCGATCAGCCCGCTTCATACGTTTTTGGCGTTACGATCGACAAATCAAGGGTTGGTCTGAGAATTTCTCTATTGATCTTGGCGATGCCGAAAAACTGTTTGTTTCGCTACCGTAGTTACGGCGAATTTCCCGATATTGCATGCTTTTTTTGTGATTAAACCATCAGCATAAGGTATGGAATGTTTCGCTTTAAGTCAGGAACGGTATTCGCACTATCTTGAACGGCCTTGGCGAGTAAATGATGCAATGCGTTATTGATTGCATCGAGACGCGCTTTTCCCAAATCTGTTACCGATAGGATCGGATGGGGGCGCGTGGGATCTCTGGATGGCGTGCTTGAAATTAAACCCGTTGCGACAAGTGCTTCCGCGATTTTAATGACGCGCTGTTCTGAGATGCCCGTGAACGTGGCGACGAAAGGATATCTCGGTCCTTTTCCGTCCAAAAGATACATCATTACGGTCCAGTCGGTGACGGTTAGTCGCGCTTCCGCAAATACCTTCAATGCCGCAAATTTCGCTAGAAACCGGTTCATCATAGAAACGGCTTTCGCAAATTCTTCGACCGAGGCGGGATTTGATACCTCCAGTTCGGTCGATCGATCAACGGCTGCAGAAATTGGATCTATCATATTGCTCTCCCGCTATAATGCATATTAAGGATCGCCTCAAATTTCTGCCATATAGATCGCATTATGATAGCGGCAAAAGTGCCGCGCCCCGCTATCCGTAACGCTGCGGCCTTGTGTGTTTGTAGACCATGTTGCCCTGCGCCCGCCCCGAAACCCCAATGCGGGCGAGCGCGCCTTCAAACATCTCCACGCCAGCGGCCAGCGAGAACCGCGCTTCGGCCGTCTTGAGCGCGGCTGTGGCCATGCGGCTCCACAATTCCTCATCGGTATAGAGCCGCGCGACGGCGGCAATCCACTCGTCCGGCGTGCGTGCAATCAGGCAATCGATATTGTGGGTCAGGCCCGTGCCTTCGGCGGCCACCGGCGAAAGCACGCTGGGCACGCCGCGCGACATCGCCTCCAGCACCTTACCCTTGAGGCCGGCGCCCGCCAGAAGCGGCGCCACGAAAATGCGTGCATGGTTGAACACGTCGTCGAGGTTCTCGACATAACCTTGCACGCGCACGAATTCTGATTCCAGCGTGGAGAGCGTTTGCGTAGGCTGGCTTCCTGCCACATTGAACACAACATCGGAAAGCTGCGCGCGCAATTGCGGCATGACTTTTGTCGCGAAGAATTTCACGGCCTGTTCGTTCGGCGGATGCGCGAAGCCGCCAAGGAAGAGAATGTCCTTTGTGTCCTTGTATGGCGTGGGTGCTGCGCGCGCTTCCACCACCCAGGGCAATTTCGCGGTGGGGGCGCTGCCGCCCAGATGGCTTTCCAGTACCGCAAGCTCCACATCGGAATAGCTGAACGTCAGATCGCTTGACGAAATGACTCCCAGTTCGTCACCGCGCGTCGTCTCCGCTTTTTTGAGCGTGTAGCCGGGCGTGCCCGCCGCCGCCTCGCGCATTTCACGCAGGAAATGCAGATCGGCAAGATTGACGATCACGCGCGTCGCGGGCGACGCGGATTTCACGATCGAAAGAACCTGCCGTGCGATATAATGGCGGCAGGTGTAAATCAGGTCGTAATCCTTCGCATGCGCGCGCAGGTAGCCGACAAAATCGGTAATGTAAGGCGCATAGACGCATTCGACGCCGATGCGCTCCAGCGCCAGCGTATGGCGATCCATCCAGGCGAGATTGCGCGGCAGAAACGTCACTTTCGCGCCGAGACTTTGGAACAAACGGATTTCCTGAAACGCGGCATAGCTGCCCGCGTCGATATCCACCGTGGGAAACGCACGCTCCACGAACAGCACGCGGAACGCGGCGCTGCGGTCTTTTTCGCGATCCGGCAATTTGCCTTCCACGCCGTGCGTTTCGAAACGGTGGCGCCATTTCTCGCGGAATTTCGGCCGATTGATTTCCTGAAAACGCTTCATACCAACAGCCGCATCTGTGCCCGAAGACTGACCTTCGAAATGATAGACGGTGGACGTCGGCACATAGACAACGCGCCGTCCAGCCTCGCGCACTTTCATCGCCAGATCGGTGTCTTCGAAATAACCGGGCGCCAGTTCCGGACTGAAACCGCCGACATCTTTCCAGAGCGTGCGCGGCAACAGGATCGCGGCGGCAGAGAGATAATCGACCTCGCGCACATAATTGTAGCGCGGGTCGGCCGCGCTCCCGTTACGCCCCACATTCCATGGATTGCCGTTGTTCCAAACGATGCCGCCCGCTTCCTGCAACTGGCCGTCAGGATAGACAAGTTTGGAGCCGACAAGGCCGATACCATCGAAGTCATCAAACGCCGCGACGAGTTCGTCGAGCCAGCGCGCGGTGACTTCGGTATCATTGTTGAGAAAGGCGATGAATTCGCCTTTCGCAACCGCAGCACCATCATTGCAGGCCTCGACAAAGCCCGTGCTTTTTTCGTGGCGCATGACGCTGATGCCACCCACGAAATCCTTGATCCGCAGCGTTTCATCGGAAGAGCCGTCATCGACGACGATGATCTCAAAGCTTGTATCGTTATAGGCGAATTGCAACGCGCACAGGCAATAATAGGTGACTTCGAATTTGTCGTGAGCCGGAATGACGATGGACACTTTTGGATTGGCGGGTTGCGTGAATTCCAGCCGCGGATAGGCGCTGCGCTTGTTGAAACCGCCCAGCAGTTCCGCATGAAGTGCGGAAAGCGGCGGCATGCGTTCGATAACGCCCGACTGAATCTTCTCGAACCACAATTGATAGGAGCGGAAATGATGGCGCGCGGCTGGCGCAAGGCTGGCATTCATCGGCGGCCGCGCGTGGTACTGCAAAATCGCCCATGGCGTGATCTGCATGGGCACTAGTTCATAGGTGCTGGCAAGGATCGTCCTTTCCGGCAGCAGGCGCAGTTCGATCTGATGCACGGTGCCGTCGAGATGTTTGTCGTCGATCAGAATCGAGCCGCGAAAGGCGCTACCCGCGATACTGACTTCGCGCTGGTTGCTGAGCGTACCGTCGATGTAGAGGCCGAACTTCGCGGCACTGGGCGGCTTGCGTTTGAACTGACCGGCAAACGAAACATTGTTGTTCTCCAGCGTGAAGCTTGTGATCTCCACGTTGCGCCCGTTCTCCATAATCACATCCGGTATAATGACCTGATCGGCGCCGAAGCGCGCGTGAACGGCGGCCTTTCCGGTTTTGCCGTCCAGCAATTCCGTCGGCGCTTCCAGCACAACTTGAGTCAGTTCCACGCTGCCGCCGGATTTCACATGCGCCTGCATATCGGCGGGCAGGGCTTCCGTCATCACCGGATCGTTGAACGCTTCGACTTTGATCTCCAGCGGTTTGGCCGCGTGCATGTTGCCGAACTGGTCGCGCAACGAGAACGATGCGGTTTGCCCCGGAATGGAAAGAAACGAAAGCGCGATGATGCCGCCATCGCCGGTTCTGTATTCCAGCGACGGTCCCCATTTGCGCGGCGCATAAGCCGAAGTGCCGCGCGAAGGTGTGTGCGGCGCCGCGACCGGCACATCATCCGTCGCCTGTTTTTGCACCGTGAACGCGCTCTTCAATGATTTGGAGAGCGCATTGTCGAGCCGCAGCGAGCGCACGCGCCGTACCCTGCGCCGCAAGGCATTGTTCAGGCGCGTTTGCAGCGCCATCGTTTTTGGCGCAGCAACCGGAACGCGCTTGATGGATGCGGTGCGATTTGGACCCCACGTGCTCGGAAGCAGCCTATCCCACGCGTAAGCATCGACGAGCAGGAAGCCTGCATAAAACAGGCTCAGCAGGATAAGACTGAGTTGCGCGGAGCCGGGGTCCACCGTCACGGCCAGCGACGTGATCGCGACAACACCACCGCAAACGCCGACCGCGAATTTATTGCCCAGCCGGGCGGCGAGGCGATGATGAAAATGGTTCTTGTCGGGGCGAAAGGGCGAGCGGCCCATGCTGAGCCGCAGCGGAATCAGGCGCAGGCAATCCACCACCGGGATGAAGAACCATACAATCGCGGCTTCGAGCGGCAAATGGCCTTCGTGGTGGCAGGCAATTGCAAGCAACCCAATCACGAACGCGATGGAGAACGTGCCGCAATCGCCCAGAAACAATCGTCCACGCAGATTGAACAGCAATGTCACGAGCGAGCCCGCGCCTACGACCAGCGCCATCTGGCGAACCGTCTCGCCGCCCGCAATCGCAATGCAGGCCGACCAGATGCAGAGGAAAATCATGATGAGGCCGTTGACGCCGTCCACCATGTTCACGGCGCTGGAAAATCCGACGAGCGCGATGATGACGAAGGTAATGAAGACAGGCGCCGAAACCGGAAGGAGGCCGAACGTGTTGGTATGCAGCTGACCTGCGATCAACGCCGGATCGAGCTTCAGCGCGACCGCCGAAAATATCGCCAGCAGGATCAGCCGTCCCCAGGCCGAGATCGTGTGCTGGTCGTCCATGAAGCCCACAACGGCAATGCCGCCGCCGCAGCACAGGATCGCGAGATAAAGGTCTTGCGCGGCGCCACCTTCTAAGAACAGCCCCGCAGCACAGGTAACGGCCACCGCCGTCATGATGGCGACGCCGCCGATCTGCGGCGTGGGATTGGGATGGCGCTTGCGGCCGCCGTCAGGGTGATCGATGACGCCCAAGCGCGCGCCGAGCGGCCGGGCAAACAGGCAGATCGTGACGGTCAGAAGAATGGCGACATAGTGCACATAGACCATTTTGCTTCTGTCCATCCAAACTCAAGCAACCGAACGGATTTAACGCTGAACCCCGTCAGGGGCGCCCCGTTTGTGCTGTGGCCGCCAGTGTGGCCCATGCGCCACGGGATTTCCACTCCGGCCCGTTAACCCTTTGATACGCTTGGTTTAGGGGCATGTGCGGCTTCTAAACACGGTTCCCAAGCGACACCGACGGGTAAGGAAATTCCATAGCTCCGGCCAAAGGCGCGCTTTGTCACGATTCACCGAAGCCTGAGCGCTTGCCGGGGACGTTGGCCAAGTCCAATCGAAACGTCTTTAGACTTGGCCCTTGATCAAACGAATAGCGTTTCTCAGCACGGCAGCGCCGTAATCTTGGTTCATATGCCAGTAATCGTCATCCGGATGCTCGACGTTAAAGTTCCTGGTCAATCGCCTTGATCCCTTGCTCATTTCGGATTTGGTAAACATGTCGCCGCTCTTCGTTCCTTCGGGTTGTTGAATGACGGGATCGCCGTTTGCTGTTAACTCGGAAGCTATTTTGCTAAACGCGCGAGCGAGCGGCACATCGTCACCATGATGAATTATGTCTTCCCACAACGGATCACCCGAAATGTCCGCGCTGGGAAGTGGCTGCGGCACGAACATGACAGGATTATTCGTCAGTTGTTTGAGTTTGCCCGCGATCTCGAACGCCAACGTATTTCGAAGGAGACCTTTTGCCGCGAGCAAAAAGCAGGCATTGGATATGTAGTGGCTCGCGCCTTTTACGTTCTTATGTTCTTCGGATCGATGATGCCGGTAGAGATCTTCAAGCCGCCGCACGCCAAAATCCATGGCGACAACGAGGAAAACGTCAAATTTTTCCGCAGTGATTTCGCCTTGGCCTTTGGACGTCGATTGCAGATGTTTAAGGGTCTTCTCTGAACCCGCAATCAACGCGCCGTTTTCAACACGGAGGTCTCTCAGATTCTTTCGCGGTGAACCGAAAAATGTCAGGTTGATGTGCGGATATCCGTATTCGATAATATCCCAACCCAGTTTCAGTGCCGCGATATGTGAATTTCCGACTACGCAAACTCGCTTCATGTAGCAAATGCCTCAAGCAGAATGTCTTCGCATACAATGTCGTCTTCGCTTTTTTGAGCTGAGCCGGCGGTCTGCACCGACGTTACCATTGCGGGAATTGACGTTGTGGAATCTTGCCCCCCCACATGTTCCTCTAGGAAAACCCGCATCACCGCCTGAACGCCCATATCTGTGACGGAGCGCAGATTTTGTTCGTAGAACATTCCTCGCGAAAACGGACTGGCCACCATTTCATATGACGGAAAATAATCGACGTCCTCGAACATGTCGCAAAGCTGGCCCGCAACTGCCCTTAAAACGGATTTGGAATATGTGGTAGCGGCCAGAACATGGTTCGCAGTCGCCGTTGCTGTGAGGGGGACTGGCGACACCGTCAATAAAAATTTAACAGTAGGATTATGCTGGCGCAGCAAATTTCGGAATTCAAGAAAGTCGTTCAATATTTCGGTGAATGTGAAATTCTTAAATTCGAAGGCGTTTCCATTGAAATCGCCTGCGATGGTGCCGGGCGCCGTCGGATAGGCCGTCCCTGATGATTTGTCGATCCAGGATTCCGTCAACCCCAACGTGAATATAAACAGATCGGCATTGTCGAACACCGTACGGACTTTTCCGATATGGTGTTCACGATAGCGGGTAATATCTTCGGCTTTTTCCAGTCCCGTCGGTTCAACGGATGGGCGGATTGCATCGTAAAAGCGTCCATCCTTCTGCCAGATCCAATTCTCCGGTTTGAAAAGGCCGTAGGCTTCTTTCGCAAGCTGCAGCAAGTGCCGGACCACGTAGATGTTTCCGTATCTTGCGGAATAAAGCAGGTAGCCAAATTCTTTTGCCAGATCAGTCTCAAGGCCCGGCGGCGGCGGCTCAGCATCGATAATATGAAAATCGAGATTCCGCAGGTATCTTGAAATGTGTTGTGCAAAGCAACTACCGCCCGTTGCAATTCGCGTTTTTCTGCCGATATTGAATTTCTTTTTGTACAGATTATTGATTGTGAAAGGGTTCTGCTGGCTGACGCCTGACTTCCAAAAATTTCGCGGCGGCAACGCGCTGTAGGGAGAATGCATGTCAACTCCTTCAATGCGGCGACTCTTCTAAAAAAAAGAGCCAACCGATCACGCCCTTTCGTGGCATGGCGAAAATAAGTCAAGCAAAATGATAAACACACATGCCCATCCCCACCAAGATAAATGATGGGAACTCCGGAGCATCAGTTTTCAAATCGCTTCAAGCAGGATTGCAGAAATGCTACAACCTTTTGGTTTTCCGAGGCGCGAGCATGTTTCCATTTCCAATAACACGCTTTTTCGCAATGTTTTCAATCGGTTTTGGCAGCTTTCAGCCACTACCGGTATCTCTCCTTGTTGTCTCGATCATGATGTCTGCCGCCCACGCGGACGATGAAATTCGCACAATACCGGCAATTTCTTACGGACCATCAGCGGAAGAAGTCGCGGACCTTTGCTTGCCACCGACAACGTCGCCGGTCGCTCCAGCGATTATTTTTATCCATGCCGGAACGTGGATTAAGGGTGTTCAAAGTTCGTTTGACAAAGTCTGCCAGGAAGCGGCCCAACACGGCATCTTCGGCATGACTATACAATATCGCTTGGCGCCAGAAAACAGCTGGCCGGCTCAGCTCGAGGACGCACAATTGGCCGTTCGGTGGTTGCGGGCACATGCCAAAGATTACAATGTCGATCCTGGACGAATATGTTCGTGGGGAAGATCGGCCGGCGCACATCTGGCCGTCTTCCTTGGTGTTCTGCAAACGACACGGCCAGGGGATCGCGCCGGTCTCTATGCAAATGAATCCCCCGCGGTGTCTTGTGTCGTTGACAATTTCGGGCCTGTGGATTTGACGAATGCTGGGAGACTTCAGCGCGGTGCCGACCGGCTTGTCGGGAACAGCTCGGATGCCGCGCTTCGCGATGCATCTCCCATATTCTTGGTGAATTCCCACACGGCTCCCATTTTGATCATACAGGGCGATGCTGATGAAGCCGTGAATCACACCGAGCAATCAGAGAAGCTGTATGACGCTCTCAAGCAACGGGGGATTCCAACGCAATTGATTGTCTATCATGGTGGCCATGGCTTCAAAGGAGCTTCGAGAGACGAAATAAATCAATATGAGGATACTGCCATTCGATTCGTTCTATCTACTCTGAACGTTCAGGCGCCCAAATGATTGTTCTCCGATAGGGCTACGTTTTCTTCCATATCGCGGACCTGCATGCCACCGTATCAACGCTGAAGGAATTGCAACCTGCGCCAAAGTTGAACTTTGTCCGGCAAGCAAACATCCAATATGATCCGGTTGCCGTTCGTCCCCGGCACCTATAATGATTTTTCCCATGGCGACCCAATCGGGCACGGATAATTCAGCGGGGGGGACCGGGCCGTTTGTGCTGGTCACCGGTGGGGCGGGCTATGTCGGCAGCCATGCTTGTGCCGCGCTCAAGGAAGCCGGGTTCACGCCTGTCACCTATGACAATCTGAGCCGCGGCTTCCGTGAGCTGGTGCGGTTCGGGCCTCTGGAGGTCGGCGATATCGGCGATGCGGCCCGGCTGGCGGAGGTTTTCGCCAAGTACAAGCCCGTTGCCGTGATGCATTTCGCGGCCTTTGCCTATGTGGGGGAATCCGTCACCGAGCCCGCGCTCTATTATCGAAACAATTTCGTGGGCGCGATGATCCTGCTCGATGCCATGCGGGAAGCGGGCCTCGACAAATTCATTTTTTCCAGCACCTGCGCCACTTACGGTACGCCGGAGCGACAGCCGATCTCCGAAGACCTGCCGCAATCGCCGATCAATTCCTATGGCCGCTCCAAGCTCATGGTGGAGCATCTTTTGCGCGATTACAGCGCGGCCTATGGCCTGCGCTCGGCGGCGCTGCGCTATTTCAACGCCTGTGGCGCGCACCCATCCGGCGAGATCGGCGAGATGCACGATCCGGAGCCGCATCTGATCCCCCGCATCCTGATGGCGGCGCGGGGCGAGATCGACACGATCGACGTCTTCGGGACGGATTACCCGACGCCCGACGGCACGGCGGTACGCGACTACATCCATGTCTGCGATCTGGCCGACGCCCATGTCGCGGCCCTGCGCTACCTGCAGGGCGGCGGCGAGACGGTGGCGCTCAATCTCGGCACCGGTCGGGGCTATTCGGTGAAAGAGGTCATCGACGCGGCTGCGCGCGCCACCAACCGCCGGGTGCCGGTGCGCTATGCCGACCGCAGGGCAGGCGACCCGCCCATGCTGGTGGCCGACGCACGGGCCGCCGCGCAGGTTTTGGGCTTTGCTCCCAAATGGACGGACATTGAGCGCATCGTGGCTTCGGCATGGGCCTGGCATGACAGGGCGAACCATTGATCGCCCGCTTTGGCCGGGGCATATAGGCCCAATCTTGATCTGCGGGCGTAAATTGGGGAACGCCTCACGGGCTGCGTACCCAGCAGGGAGCTACCCATGGCTGCACCGGCCGCCAATTTCGACGCGCTGCTGCCCCGGCTGGACCTTAGCTCGGCCGACGATCTGCTGATCTCGCTGGTCCGGGAATTGGTAGCCCTTCGCGATGACCCCGACAGGCTGGCGGCGCAGGCCGCCGCGATGCCGGACGCCGGGGCGGGCGATTTGCCGGCCTCCGCGCTCGTCAATTCCGCGATGATCGACGCGGCCTACGCCCTGCGGACGGAGCAAGGCTTTCACGGCCTCGAATATGACGGCTCCGGCGCGCCCTATCGCTGGACCGGGCCCAACCGAGCTTTCCATTTTGAAATGACGGTCAACCGGATACGGCCGCTGGAATTGCGGCTGCGCTATTCCCGCATGTACGAGAATCCCAAGAACGAATTAGTCAAATGCTATGTCGATGGCGTTGAGATCGAAGCCCAAACGGTCACAGTCGGCAATGAGTTCGAAGTGCTGGCGACGTTGCCCGCGCGAGAAAGCGCAGGTGTGACAAATCTCACATGGATGTGTCCGCGCGTGCGTTCCCCCGCCGATCTGGGAGAATCCACTGATGTGCGCAAGCTCGGCCTTATTTTTCGCTGGCTGAAGGTTGGCACGCCGACTGAGACAAAAGCGCAACGCGGCGCGCCGAAACCATCGGTTGCCGAAAAAATTCTGCGCCGCGCCCTGAAGTTCACACAAGGCAAGGCTGCTTCATGATCGAGCTGTCCGTCATCATCTGCAGTTACAATCGCTACAAATTGGCCGCCGAATCTGCGGCCGCGGTTGCGACGAGTTCATCATTCGACGGCGGCAGGATGGAATTGATCGTCGTCGAGAACACGCCACCGGCGCATCGGCGGAAATTCGAACTCCACGATGCCGCGCGGATGATCGTCTGCGACGAACCCGGTCTTTCGCACGCGCGCAATGCCGGTATTGCCGCCTCATCGGGAAAGATCGTGGCCTTTGTCGATGACGACGCCGTCGTAAGCGACAAATGGTGCGCCGCCGTGCTCGCAGGGTTCGATGCTGCGCCGAGTGCTGCCATCGGCGGCGGCCGCACCGTGCCGCGTTTCACATCTGCCGAGCGCCCGGTCTGGTATTACGACGAACTCGCCCATTATCTTTCCTGCATCGATTGGGGCACGAAGGTTCACCCAATCGAACCCAGCCAATGGATCGTCGGCGCCAACATGGCGTTTCGCCGGGAAGTTTTCGATCAGGCCGGATATTTCGATCCCGCGCTCGGGCGGAAAGGCGAAGCCTCGCTCCTCAGCAATGAGGAAATCGCCATGTTCAAGCGCGTCGGGCGCGAGAATGTCTATTATTTTCCCGACATGCTCGCCGAACACATCATTCCCGACGACCGCATCTCGCTGGAATGGTTTCGCAAGCGCGTGTTCTGGCAGGCCGTCTCCGACGTGCTTGCGGGAGAGGTTTATAAATCGCCGGCGCAGGCGGCGAATGATTTGTACGAGATGGTGTCGCGCGCGCCCGCGGACGTTCGCGGACACAGATTGCTTTCCTACGCGCCCGCGACGCCAGAGGCGATGAAAGATCAGCTCGTCGCGGTTTATGCGCAGGGCCTTCTCATGGCCTGGGGCTTTCCGCCCGATGCGATGAAGGCCTGATCGAATGCCGCGTAAAAGAGCGCTCATCCTGAGCCCATTTGCAACGGTGCCCGCCGATGCCGGCCAGCGCAAACGCGCGCACCAGACCACCAAACTGCTTCGCGACAATGGCTATGAGATCACGTTTCTTCTCTATGCCTTCGAGGAAGGCTGGAAAACGCGCAACAACGAAGCCTGGGTCGATGAAATGCGCCGCGAATGGGACGAGGTGATCGTCTGGCGCGCGGATGGAAAGGTCGGCGAGACGTCCTCCACGGGCCCGCTGCACAATCTCGATGAATGGTGGGAAACGTCGCTCGAAATCGTGCTGACAAAGCTTTTCAAATCCACGTTCTACGATGTTTTTGTCGTCCACAATGTCTGGCTTTCGAAGGCGTTCGATTTTGCACCGAAAGGAACGGCGCGCATCCTCGATGCCCATGACGTGTTCTCGATGCGGCAAGCCTATTTCGGGCACGAGCGAGGCGTGGGTGAATTTTTTCTTCCTGCGATGCACGATGAAGTTGCGGGCGTCAATCGCGGCGAAATGGTGCTTGGGATTCAGCCGAACGATACGGCATGGTTCGCCGATCACACCAAAGCGGAAGCTTTTTGCCTTCCTTACAAAGCGGAGATCGATGCTTCGCGCGTGCAGACACGCGATGATTATCTTCACAAGGACAAAGTGGTTTTCGGTTTTCTCGGCTCGGACCATGTCTTCAATGTGCGGGGCATGCGTGCCTATTGCGCCGAACTGAAAGACCTCGTGGGTTATTCCGCGGCACCGGTTGAATTGCGCATAGGTGGACGGATCGGCGAAGTCATCGAAGCGCGCGGCCCCTGGGTGATGGACGGCTATGTCGGCGACGAAAACGAATTTCTCAAAAAGGTCGACATCGTCGTGGTTCCGGTTTTCGACGGAACCGGCTTCAAGGTGAAAGTGGCCGATACGGCCGCCTATCACAAACCCATGATCCTTGCCCAACATGCGGCTATCGGAATGTCATTCGATAAAGACGTGGTGGCGGCAAGCGCGGCGGATCTGGCACGCATGACGGTCGATATCGCCCTGCACCGTCCCGATTATGCGAAACTGCAAAGCATCGCACGAGACGCCGCTATCGAACTCGAAACCCGCACCGCACAAGCGACCTCATCATTGCTGCACAAGATCGAAACCCAACCGCGCGCGATTCTTTACGATCTGACGGGCCTGAGCGTTGAAGAAGCGTCTTGCGTGCTTCTGAGTTGGTCCGGTGCGTTCCACGTGATGCGTATGCTGGCCAAGCAATATGTCGTCGCGCCCGATGTGCTGCGAACGGAATTGGCCGAGCTTGGTCCTGTAGGCGTTTTTTTTATTGCCGAAGCAGATGTTCCCTCCATCGCAAAAGAAGTTTGGCGATGGATCACAGTGACGAATGTCAGTCCAAAGAAATGGGGCGCCGATCCCAAAGATATCTGGATAGATCCCGTGTGGTACGGCGTCATCGAAAACGCGGCCGAAAGCGAAACCGCAGAGACAGAAGATCATTCGCGTTCGCGTTTCTGGCACAGCGTTGGATGGGATCAGATGGCGCGTCGCCTCATCAAACGGGCCTCACCAAGCTCCGCAGCGCGAGCGTTGCGCAAAAAGGAAACCGTTCTGATCGTCGACGATGCGAGCCGCAGCTTCGTGGCCGAATTGACAGGAAAACTGTTCGGCTCGAATGTCAGGCTCGTGGATATTAATGATTTTCATGTCTTCTTCGAACTCACGGCTCAAATCGCCGCCGGTGAGCTACAACGCCTCGTTGTCGCGGATACGGCGACGCCCACGCGCGTGGCGGCGCTATGCAATCTCTGCGCGGCGCGTGGCATCGAATATATCGGCCCGCTGGAAAGCGGTAAATTTGGAAAAAGCCGTTCGCCTGAATTCGATGTCGGAGCTATGAGCCGACATTTTGAAAAGCAATGGCGATTGGAGCGGGAGGGCGGAAGAGCCTAGAATTCAATAAATGAGCTAGCCGGTTGATAATTGAGGATTGTATACTTTGATTTGTTGTGTTCGCATCACTCCCTATATCGGCCTACACGCTACCGAAGCTAACTTAAGACGATATATATGTCTGACATGAATCGAACTGATCGGGTACGTCCGGGTACATTGCTTGTTGGCCTTCATATTACGAAATGCGCTGGTACGACCCTTGCCAGTCATGTTAAGTCACATCTTCCGGCTAAGGCTTGGTATTTATGCTCAGCCTTTCGCGACACGCAGATGAGTTCCTGCCTAGAATTTTTCGAGCGAAGTAATTTCGACGCGCTTCGATTTATCTTCGGTCATTATATACATGAATCGATATTTTCCGCCTTCGGCGAACGAGAGATTTTCTTATTTACAGGCATGCGTGCACCGGTGGATCGCGCAGTTAGCGAATATTTTCAAATATGCAGAGTTCGGGCACGAGCGGGCCTCTTGCCAATATCGGTGGATGAGTTCTTCGCCATAAGAAAAGATACGATGTGCAGAGAAATTCTACGCGCTTTTCCAAGTCTCGCACAGGGAATGAAAGGTTCGTTGGCCGCAAAGGCTATACAGATTTGCCAGATGTTTGACCTCATCTATGAAACTCAGACGTTCTCGACCTCCGTGAGCCCGTTGCTCAAACTAGTGTCCCTTGATGCAGGCGAGCTGAAAAATCAGAACACGAGAGATTCAAAGAACGCATCCGCGGGTGCGGATATTGAAAAAGCGATTAGGGAACGCGCACCACAATATTTTGATCAGGACCACGAACTTTTCGAATTTCTCAAGCCCCATTTCGGTAGATTGCATCCGTTTAGAGGCGAATATGGAAACAAAAGTGCCTATCGAAAACGTAAAGAGATCGAACTGCGCGCGATAGAGAATGGCCTATATAAATTTGCCGAGCACTTAGCAAGACATTTTGTTGCTGATTACCGAAATCTTGGACAATTGACGGAATTGGACGAACTCTTAACTCGGAAGCAGGTTTGGGTTAAGTTGCTGCTTGAAAAGAGAATGCTTTTGACGCAACAGCCGAAATGAGCGTGGAGGTCTTAATCTCATGAAAATTCAATCTGTGCACGTGAGAGCCAGTTGGTGCTGTGCCGCTCTATTTTTGTCTACTTCGTCATTCTCTTTTGGGGCGGAAAATTTTGTCATTGCATCGTCAACTTTCGAAGAACGCTCTTCATCAACTCCCGGCGATCCTACCGCTGGCATGAAGCTCGTGTTTGACGATGAGTTCGATCGATTCAGTAAGTACGTCGGCCCCGATGGCAAAGGTGACTGCGCACCGGGCGGTGTTGGGACATGGCACACGACATTAAGTTATTGCGCCCGAACCCATCCGGCCAAAGATCGTTTTGGACAGCCCATAGCTCTTGGGGAGGAAGAGATTTATACGGACTCTGCCTTCCTGGGACCAAAAGGGAACCAGTTTCCACAATCTCTCGCCGTCGACCCGTTTTCTATTGTGAACGGAAGTCTCGCGATTGAAGCCAGCCCCGCATCTCGCGCAATTACGGCAGTTTCCGGTGCTGCATATACGTCTGGAGTCATTACGACCCAATATTCGTTCTCGCAAACTTATGGATATTTTGAAGCTAGAATGAAGCTTCCTGCCGGCAAGGGTTTGTGGCCTGCCTTCTGGTTGGTTCCAGCAAATGGACCCCGTCCACCTGAAATTGATATTTTGGAGGCTTTCGCTACTCCAAACGATCATGGTTCAGGCGGACCTACCGAGATTCATTATGCGTCCACCGATCGTATCGACAAATTATCCCGTCAGGCGGTTTCTGACGTCTGCAAGGGCTGGCGCGATATCGGCAAGGATATCACCAGCGATTTTCATACTTATGGTGCGGATGTGGAGCCCACCGGAGTCGTATTTTATTTTGATCGTCAAGCCTATGCGTCATGCCCACCAAATTCTGCGGTGAACGGGCCTCTATTTATGATAATCAATCTCGCGGTCGGCGGAGATTGGCCCGGCTATCCGAATGCAAGCAATGTGTGGCCCGCTAAACTTTATATTGACTACGTTAGAGCGTACCGGAAATAATTTTGAATTGGCTCGTTTAGCTGAGTTCGGTTTTTAGAATCATTGTCCATGCGCTTGTTAAAGCATCGGCTATCTTGGCTTTGAGGGTCGCATCGTTTTTTACAGCAATAAAATTCCACCCCCTAGCGCCGGACCAAGACGCTAGATCAATGGCGTTTCCAAACAAATCGAACACAGAGTATCCAATATCTCGCATGTACGCGGCGACAGATTCGTCCGTTAGCCCGAATTTCCTGGCGCTCGAAGTCAGCGCGCCTTCAAAAACTATCACCATGCCCGAACTGTTTATTAGCTCTTTTGCTCCTAAAAGTGCCGGAAATTCTCCGCCTTCTATATCCATTTTCATAAATGCTGGTTTAATTGTCTTAGGAATGAGAGAGTCGATGCGCATTGCGTATACTCTGTGTTTCTCAATGACGTCGGATGGTGTTAGCCTATTTTCAACAAGGCTGCTTCGCCCCGAGTGAGTTCTGTTGAGGAAAAAATCCTTGGGCTCTTCGACATTGGAAGCTGCGACATTTAATAGGTAGACATTCGTCAGACCTTTGTTCGACACCGCCTTTAGCATTGCTGCATAGCGTTCCACGTTTGCTTCGATCCCAAGAACAAATCCGTGATTGCCTACACTGCTCCGCATTCCAAATAAGTGGACACCGTATTGTACTCCGATGTCTAATGCGACATCGCCGGGAGAGAGCACGCCTTCGTAGAAATTTTGGATCAACTTCTCTGAAACAGGGCCAAAACGATCAGGGGAGCAATAAGTTTTAACGGCCGCTTCGTCTACCTGATTGAAGTCCAGCATGTGTTCTCCAGTATCTATGGAAACATTCCATTATTTTCCATTATAACTACATGCCCCTTTGCTAAGCGAGGCGCGATGTGCGATTGGCAGATCCTGAAGTTTTCAATCTCAGTTTACTCTGAATGAGAAGCGCTGCCGCGATTTCGTTCCATTTCGTGCGTTCGGCGGGCGTCAGCGGTAGAAGCCCGATAATCGCAGGCAGGTTGTCCAGCAGTAGATCCAGCTTCTTCTTGTTCTGCTTGTCGTCCAGATAGAAGAAGCCTTCATTGGCATGCGGCGCTGTATTGTTGGACCATATGGCAAGCGGCCCCCACTGATCCGACGTCTGCGGCGGCCAGTTGCTGAAGAGTTTCTCCACCTGGCCGCCTTCGCGGAATTCCACCCATGCCGTGGTTTTGTAGCGGCTCAATTTGAAATTGAGCTGCCGGACGGACGTTCGCCCGATCGTCAGTCCATGCAAAACGATATGGAGCTGAATGGGGCTTTTGGAGTCGGCGACCGGGACATTGGTAAGCTTCACATCTTCGAAATGCACAACATCCGAAGGGACACGTGCTGAAGCTGCCAGTTTTGTGATCGCCATCGCTTGCTGGGCGACCCAAGCATCATGATCGATGGCGGTGACGGAGTCGATAAATCCGGCGGCGACACTGCCCTGCCGATAGGGAAGGTGATCGCGATGGCCCGCTTCATCGCGAAGAGAGCCGAAGAAACGCGCGGACGGAATGCGTGAAGACCTCTGCCATTCGGTCTGCATGGCGAGAACGGCGGGAGCGGTGAGGACGCGGTGGCCGGCGTTCACAAGGCGAATGCAGAGATCTTCGTGCCAGCGCTCGCCTGCCGCGTCGCGCAGGCCTGCCTTCAACACCGCATCGCGGCGAAAAACGCTGGCGCGGTGCGCGATGCGGTCGGTGATGAGCGCCACGGTTCTCGCATCGCCGTAATTCAGCTGGAAACGGCGCGGGGCGCTTTCGGTTTTCACGGCAACATGGCTTGTGAATAT
>DATCEI010000249.1:0-3631 GCA_036510185.1 Rhizomicrobium sp.
CTCCGTCACGCCTTCGCTGTGCTACGGCGCGCCACCTCCCCCGTAACGACGGGGGAGGAAAGATGCATCTCTAAAACAGCGCCCTGATCGGCTGTTCGAGATCGGCGGGTTTGGCCGTGGGTGCGAAACGCTCGACCACATGGCCCGCGCGGTCCACCAGGAATTTCGTGAAATTCCACTTGATGCCTTCAAGTCCCAGCACGCCCGGTTTTTCATGCTTGAGGAATTTGTAAAGCGGATGGGCGCTGTCGCCGTTCACCTCGATCTTGGCGAACATGGGAAAACTCACACCATAGTTCAGCGTGCAGAATTCCCCGATCTGGTTTTCATTGCCCGGCTCCTGCGCACCGAACTGGTTGCACGGGAAGCCCAGCACCGAAAAGCCGGAGGGATGCAGCTTGCGGTACAATTCCTCCAGCCCCTCATATTGCGGCGTGAACCCGCATTTGCTGGCGGTGTTGACGATCAGCAGCACGTCGCCCTTGAAATTGGCGAGCGGCACGTCTTCGCCGCCAAGGCTCTTCGCCGTGAAATCATAAACCCCGGCCATGGAAGACTCCTCAATTGTCGCGCAACCTGACGCGAACCGCGTTCATACGCTGACGCTATGAACCACTTCGCGGGGTTGCGCTTTAGCCGACCATCCGGGTCTTCTCACGGCGGGGCTGCTGCGGCTGATAGGCCTTGCGCGCATGGGCCTCGCAATAGGGCGAGCCGGATTTCGGATTGCGGCCGCAGAAGTGAAACTCGTTCTCGGCCGGATCGCCGATGGGCCAGCGGCACATGCGGTCGTTGATGGTCAGTACGGTCGCGAAATTGCCGTCGGCCAGCGTCAGCGGATCTTCCTCCACCACCGGCGGCTCGGGCACATGCACCCGCATGGCGCGGGGGGCCGAAGGGACGCGCGGCCGGTCCGTGCGCGTGGGCATGGCGCGCCCCGCCAGACCCAGCCTGTGTACCTTACCGATTACGGCGTTGCGGGTAACCCCGCCCAGCACGCGGGCGATCTGGCTCGCCGAAAGCCCCTCAGTCCAGAGGGATTTCAACTGATCCACCCGTTCGTCGGTCCACCCCATAGCAATGCTCCCTTTGGCCCCTGCCACAAGATATCGTATCAGTCGTGTGACGGCGCACAAGCATTGCGCGAGGTCCGGCGGCCCTTGTCCACAGAAAGCGAGAGGCCGAATTATTTGCGTCCGCCCCCTTGAACCGCAACGCTGCAACACCATCTTTCACCTATCTCGACAATTGTGTCCGGAAGACAGGCGGTTCCCGCAGGGCCGCTATTCTTTGGCCGTTGCTTGACCCTTTGGGGCCTTGCGGCGGATAAAACGCGCCCGCTTCGGGGATTTTCCCGAAAGCGTGAACCATGGAGGTCACTCGTGTTCCCGTCTTTGCTGCCAACCTATAATCGGGCGGATGTCGTGTTCGTCCGGGGCGAAGGGCCTTACCTTTTCGCCGAGGGTGGCGAGCGATATCTGGATTTCGGCGGCGGCATCGCGGTCAATGCACTGGGCCATGCGCACCCCAAACTGGTGGCGGCGCTGACTGAGCAGGCGGGCAAGCTCTGGCACACCTCCAATCTCTATCGCGTGGCGGGGCAGGAAAGCCTGTCCAAGCGGCTGGCCGATGCGACCTTCGCCGACACGATGTTCTTCACCAATTCGGGCGGAGAGGCCATCGAATGCGCGATCAAGATGGCGCGGCGCTATCATTTCGTGAACGGCCATCCAGAGCGTTTTCGGATCATCACATTCGAAGGCGCGTTTCACGGGCGCACGCTGGCGGCGATTGCCGCGGGCGGGCAGCCGAAATATCTCGAAGGCTTCGGCCCGAAGGTTGAGGGTTTCGATCAGGTGCCGTTCGGCGATGCGAAAGCGGCAGAGGCCGCGATTACGCCGGAAACCGCCGCGATTTTGGTCGAACCGATTCAGGGCGAAGGCGGAGTGCGCACCAGCCCGCCGGAATTTCTGCGCGAATTGCGCCGCCTTTGCGACGAACACGGGCTGCTGCTCATTCTGGATGAAATTCAAACCGGCATCGGCCGCACCGGAAAATTCTTCGCACATGAGTGGACTGGCATAACGCCCGACATCATGGCCATCGCCAAAGGCATCGGCGGTGGTTATCCGATGGGCGCGTGCCTGGCGACGGCAGAGGCCTCCAAGGGCATGACGGCGGGCACACATGGCAGCACGTTCGGCGGCAATCCGCTCGGCATGGCGGTGGGCAATGCAGTGCTGGACGTGGTGCTGGCGCCCGGATTTTTCGAGCATGTACAAAGCGTCGGCAATTATCTGCGCCAGCAATTGGCGGGACTGATTTCCGAATATCCTTCCGTGTTCGAGGAATTGCGCGGGCAGGGCTTGATGCTGGGTCTGAAAATGCGCGTGAAGAACACCGATTTCATCGACCGTTTGCGCGCGCACGGAATGTTGAGTGTCGGCGCGGGCGACAATGTCGTGCGGCTGTTGCCGCCGCTCATTATTGACGAGGCGCAGGCGCGCGAAGCGATGCGTCTGCTCGGCGAAACCGCGGCCGAATTCGAAAACGCAGATGCAACGGTGGCAGCATGAACGCGCTCCCAAAAACAGTCGGGGAAACCAAACATTTCCTCGATCTCAGCGATTTCGATTCCGCCACGCTGACGCGGCTGATCGCGGATGCAAAAACGCGCAAGGCCGCGCGCGCCGGCCTGCCGCATGGCGCTGTGGATGCGGACCATCCGCTCGATGGGCGCGTGCTGGCTCTCATTTTCGACAAGCAATCCACGCGCACGCGCATTTCCTTCGATGTCGGCATGCGCCAATTGGGCGGCACGACGCTGATGCTCACGGGCAGCGAAATGCAGCTCGCGCGCGAGGAAACGATTGCCGATACCGCGCGCGTGCTGTCGCGTTATGTCGATGCGGTGATGATCCGTCTGCTCGATCATGAGATGGTGCGGGAGCTGGCCACGAACGCCACCATTCCCGTCATCAACGGCCTCACAAAACGCTCGCATCCCTGTCAGGTGATGGCCGATGTGATGACGTTCGAGGAACATCGCGGCCCCATAAAAGGCCGCACGATTGCGTGGAGCGGCGACGCCAACAATGTGCTCGCGTCATGGGTTCATGCCGCCGCGCGTTTTGGATTTTCGTTGCGCGTCGCAACGCCCAAGGAATTGCGTCCGCGCGAATCCTTGCGCGAATGGGCGAAGGGCGCGGGTGCTGCCGTCGAATTCATCGACAATCCGGAAAAAGCGGTGTCGGGCGCGGATTGCGTCATCACCGATGCCTGGGTGTCGATGGGTGACGAAGACACGACCAAGCGCCACAATCTTTTGAAGGCCTTTCAGGTCAATTCGCGATTGATGTCGCGCGCCGCGAAAGACGCGATCTTCATGCACTGCCTGCCCGCCCATCGCGGCGAGGAAGTGACGGATGACGTGATCGACGGGCCGCAATCGGTCGTCTTCGACGAAGCCGAGAATCGCGTGCATGCGCAAAAAGCGATTTTGGCGTGGTGTCTGGCTTGAAGCGTGAACTGACCGATTTCGTATTGCCGTTCGATCTGCCCGATGCGGGTTTGCGCGGGCGTTTGGTGCGGCTTGAACAGGCCTCCGCGCGGGCGTTGAGCGCACACGCAT
>DATCEI010000250.1:0-2033 GCA_036510185.1 Rhizomicrobium sp.
CGGGCCTGCCGGTGATGGATTCGCCCAGCCATATCGTGCCGGTGTTCGTGGGTGACGCGGTTCTCTGCAAATCCGTCGCGGACGCGCTTTTACGGGATCACGCGATCTATGTGCAGCCGATCAATTACCCGACTGTGCCGCGTGGCGCAGAACGTCTGCGCTTCACGCCTTCGCCCATGCACAGTGACCAGATGATGGACGCGCTGGTGCGCGCCCTCGATCAGGTCTGGACGGCGCACAAACTCAGCCGCGCCGCCTGAAACGCCCTTACGAGCGCTTCTTCTTGCCCTTGCTGGACGATGTCTTGCCCAGGCCGATCTTCTTGGCGAAATCCGAACGGCGTTGCGCGTAATTCGGCGCGACCATCGGATAATCCGGCGGCAAGCCCCATTTCGAACGATACTCTTCCGGCGACAGGCCGTAGCGCGAACGAAGATAGCGCTTGAGCATTTTCAGCTTCTTGCCGTCTTCGAGGCAGATCACATAGTCCGGCGTGACCGACTTCTTGATCGGCACGGCGGGTTTCAGCGAGTGCGGCGCTTCCGCATAGGGCGTGGAGCCCAGGCCGCCAAGCGTGAAATGCACGCTCTTGATCATGCTCGGCAGTTCGCCGACCGAGACCGGATTGTTGGAAACATAGGCAGAGACGATTTCGCTGGCGAGCTTGAGAATGCCGTCCTTGCATTCGGGATTGTTGCTCATTCGGTTACCTCAAAAGGAATTGCGAAAGTTAACACACTCTTCGCGCACCACGCTGAAAGGCGCAAGCGGTATCGCAAAACAGTGTGAACACAGAATCGGAAAGCCCCGCCCGGATATAGCCGTTTTTGTCCCGTTTTTGGAGAGACCGAATTTTCTGTCTGAACGCACCCTAGCCGCTGAGACAAAATTCTCAAAAGCCCCGCCACCCGGAGTTGTATAAGTCCCGGGCACCCCTGCGGCGTTTTTTGGTAAATCTGTGGGGAAAACGGCCCTTTCGCCTCGCAAGCGTCGCGCTATATCTGGTAAGAAGCCGCGCGCGGGCACACGAAGGCTACGGGGTCGGGATAATGGTGGCGATGACGAACACTCTGGAATCACGGGAATCCGGCTTTTTCAGCCGTGGACTGGCCGAATCGGATGCCGCGGTGTCGCATGCGGTGAACGATGAGCTGAAACGTCAGCAAGAAAAGATCGAGCTGATCGCGTCGGAAAATATTGTTTCGCGCGCGGTGCTCGAAGCGCAAGGTTCGGTTCTTACGAACAAATATGCCGAAGGTTATCCGGGCCGGCGCTATTACGGCGGCTGCGAATATGTCGATGTGGTCGAGGAAATCGCCATCGAGCGCGCCTGCCGTCTGTTCGATTGTGGATTTGCGAATGTTCAGCCGCATTCGGGCGCGCAGGCCAATCAGGCCGTGTTCTTCGCGCTGATGCAGCCCGGCGATACGTTCATGGGGCTTGATCTCGCGGCGGGTGGACATCTCACGCATGGCTCGCCGGTCAATCAGTCCGGCAAATGGTTCAAGCCCGTGTCCTATACGGTGCGCAGGCAAGACCACCGCATCGACATGGATGAGGTGGAGGCCATCGCGAAAGCGAACAAGCCCAAGCTTATCATCGCGGGCGGCTCGGCCTATTCGCGCTTCATTGATTTCAGGCGCTTCCGCGAGATCGCCGATTCCGTCGGCGCATTTTTCATGGTGGACATGGCGCATTTCGCCGGCCTGGTCGCGGGCGGCGTGCATCCCAATCCATTGGAATATGCCCATGTCGTGACGACGACGACGCACAAAACTTTGCGCGGTCCGCGCGGCGGCATGATCCTGTCGCGCGATGTGGACCTCGGCAAGAAGATCAACCAGGCCGTATTCCCCGGATTGCAGGGCGGCCCGCTGATGCATGTGATCGCAGCAAAGGCGGTGGCCTTCGGCGAGGCGTTGCAGCCCAGCTTCAAAATCTACGCGCGCAATGTGGTGGAGAACGCCAAGGCGATGGCCGAGGCGCTGCACGCCAAAGGCCTCGACATCGTATCGGGCGGCACGGACACGCAT
>DATCEI010000251.1:0-5505 GCA_036510185.1 Rhizomicrobium sp.
GAGTTTCTGGGCGACCGCGTATTGGGCCTGATCGTATCCGAGAAATTGTACGCGCTGTATCCGGGCGATGCCGAAGGCGCGCTGGCGTTGAAGCTGAACGCGCTTGTACGGAGGGAGGCTTGCGCGCGCGCGGCGGAGGAAGTGGGTTTGGCGGAGCATCTGGAGCTGGCGCGTTCCGAAACCAGCAGTGGCGGGCGGCAGAAGGCGGCGATCCTCGCGGGGGCATGCGAGGCGGTGATTGCCGCGCTTTATCTCGACGGCGGATATGAAACCGCGCGCGCGTTTGTGGAGCGTTACTGGGCCGATCAGTTCGCCAATCTCGACAGTGACATGCGCGATGCAAAAACCGCGTTGCAGGAATGGGCGCAAAGCGCGCTGGGCAAATCGCCTTCGCCGCCCGCCTATCGCGAAGTCGGCCGCGAAGGGCCGGATCACGCGCCGCGTTTTGCCGTGGAAGTCAGCATCGCGGGTCATGCGCCGGAAACGGGCCTTGGCGGCTCCAAGCGCGAAGCCGAACAGGAAGCGGCGAAGCACATGTTGGTTCGACTGGGTTTATGGGCATGAACACACGCTGCGGATTTGTCGCCGTCATCGGCGCGCCGAATGCGGGCAAGTCCACGCTGGTTAACGCGCTGGTCGGCACGAAAATCTCTATTGTCACACCCAAGGTGCAGACCACGCGCATGAATGTGCGCGGTGTTGCGATGCGTGGGCAAACGCAGATCGTGTTTGTGGATACGCCCGGCATTTTCAAGCCTCGCCGTCGTCTCGACCGCGCGATGGTGAATGCGGCATGGAGCGCGACGGAAGCCGATGCGGTTCTTCTTATTGTCGATGCGCGCGAAGTCGTGGCCAGTCCCAATGGTTACGCCACGCACGACACCGACATGATCGTTGCCGGATTGAAAGAACACAAACGCCGCGCGGCGCTCGTGCTGAACAAGATCGACGGCATGAAACGCGAAGAGCTTCTGCCGCTGGCGCAACGCCTGAATGCCGAAGGCGTGTTTGAATCCGTGTTCATGATCTCGGCGCTGAAAGGTGATGGCGTGGGAGATGTGGCGTCGTGGTGCGCGAACCTGATGCCCGAAGGTCCGTTCCATTATCCCGAAGATCAGGCCGCCGATATTCCCTCGCGCCTGCTCGCCGCCGAAATCACGCGTGAGAAAATCTATTTGCGCCTGCATGACGAACTCCCATACGCCATCGCGGTGGAAACCGAGAAATGGGAAAACAAAAAAGACGGCTCGGTGAAGATCGATCAGGTGATCTATGTCGAACGCGAGGGCCAGAAGCCCATCGTGCTGGGCAAAGGCGGACGCACGATCAAACTGCTTGGCGAAATGGCGCGCAAGGACATGGAAGAAGCGTTCGACCGCCGCGTGCATCTGTTCCTGTTCGTAAAATTGCGCGAGAACTGGTCCGAAACGCGCGAACACTACACCGAAATGGGACTGGAATTTCCGGACGAGTGAATGGAATGGTCTGACGACGCCATCGTTCTGTCGGTTCGCGCATTGGGCGAAACGAGCGCCATCGTGGAAGCACTGACCCGCGCGCACGGACGCCACATGGGTGTGGTGCGCGGCGGTGTCTCGCGAACCAAGCGCCCTATTCTGCAACCGGGAAATTCCGTGCGCGCGCATTGGCGGGCGCGGCTGTCGGAACATCTCGGCAATTTCAGCGTTGAGCCGGTGCGATTGCGCGCCGGCGAAATGCTGGAACATCGCGATGCGCTGACGGGCCTCAACGCGTTTGCGAGCATCGCTGCCGTGCTGCCCGAGCGCGAGCCGCATGAGTCCGTCTATGAAGTCGCCGAAATTCTGCTCGATGCCATGCGCGCGGATGGTTTTGAACATTGGGCGCCGCTCTATGTGCGCTGGGAAGCGGGGCTGCTGGACGCGCTGGGCTTCGGCCTTGATCTCTCGCGCTGTGCGGTGAACGGCACGATAGATGATCTGCGTTATATCTCGCCGCGCACCGGCCGCGCGGTTTCGGGCGAGGCCGGTGCGGCCTATGCCGAACGCCTGTTCGCGCTGCCTCCGTTTCTGCTGGGTTCGCAGAACGCCTCGCCCACGCGCGCGGAAATTGCGGCAGCCTTGCGCCTCACCGAACACTTTATATTGGAGCGTGTTTTGAAACCCCATGGCCGCGAATTGCCGCAACCCCGCGCGCGGCTGGATGCGCTCGCCATGCACGAATCGGATTAGGAAGCGGGTATGGGAGAAATGCCGTTCAAAGATGACATCCGCCCCGAAGCGCTGTCCAAGGCGCTGTCGGAACGCTATCTCGCTTACGCGCTGTCCACGATCACGCAGCGCGCGCTGCCCGATGCGCGCGACGGGCTGAAGCCCGTGCATCGCCGCATTCTGTATGGCATGCGCCTGCTGCGGCTCGATCCCGACGCCGCGTTCAAGAAATGCGCGAAGATCGTGGGCGATGTGATGGGCGCGTTCCATCCGCATGGCGATCAGGCGATTTACGATGCGCTGGTGCGCCTCGCGCAGGAATTCGCCACGCGTTATCCGCTTGTGGATGGACAGGGCAATTTCGGCAATGTCGATGGCGATAATGCCGCCGCCTATCGCTACACAGAAGCGCGCCTGACGGAAGTGGCGCAGGCGTTACTTGATGGCCTCGACGAAGACGCGGTCGATTTCAAAGCCAATTACGATGGCGCCGACCGCGAACCCGTGGTGATGCCGTCGGCGTTTCCCAATCTGCTGGCGAACGGTTCGAGCGGCATCGCCGTCGGCATGGCGACGAATATTCCGCCCCACAATGCGGGCGAGTTGTGCGCCGCGCTGGTGGCGCTGATCGAAAATCCGAACGTGCAGGAAAAGACCATCCTGAAGCACGTCAAGGGACCGGATTTTCCGACAGGCGGCATCATCATCGACGATCACGCGACAATTGCGGAGGCCTACAAAACCGGACGCGGCGGATTCCGCGCGCGCGCGCGCTGGACGAAGGAAGAGGGTGCTCGCGGCGCTTACGAAATCGTCGTCACCGAAATTCCCTATCAGGTGCAGAAGGCCAAGCTCATCGAGCGCATTGCCGAACTGATCGAACAGAAGAAAGTGCCGCTGCTGGACGATGTGCGCGACGAAAGCGCGGAAGACATCCGCATTGTGCTGGTGCCCAAAAGCCGTGCCACGGATGCGGAATTGCTGATGGAGCAATTGTTCCGGCAGACCGATCTGGAATTCCGGATTTCGCTGAATATGAATGTGCTGGATCGTGGCCTGATCCCGCGTGTGATGAGCTTGAAAGAGGTTTTGCAGGCCTTTGTCGATCATCGCCGTGAAGTGCTGGAGCGCCGCTCGACGCACAGGCTTGCCAAGATCGCAGCACGGCTGGAAGTGCTGGAAGGCTATCTTGCGGTCTTTTTGAACCTCGACAAGGTCATCAAGATCATCCGCGAGGAAGATGAGCCCAAGCCGAAATTGATGAAAGCATTCGGCCTGACCGATGTTCAGGCCGAAGCAATCCTCAACATGCGGCTTCGGAGCCTGCGCAAGCTCGAAGAAATGGAAATCCGTGGTGAGCACACGGAATTGACGAAAGAACAAAAGGAACTGAAGAAGCTGCTCGGTTCCAACAAGCTCAAGGACGAACGGCTAATCTCCGAAATAAAAGAGATCGATGCGAAATTCGGCCTGAAAACCAAAATCGGCAAACGCCGGACTACATTTTCCGCGCCGCCGGAAATCGCGGAGGAAGTGGCAGCCCTTGAATCGATGGTGGAGCGCGAACCCATCACGGTCGTCTGCTCGCAAAAGGGCTGGATCCGTTCCTTCAAAGGCCATCAGGAGCCGGGCGACGCCGTGAAATATCGCGAGGGCGACCGCGAGCGGTTCTGGATTCATGCCGAAACCACCGACAAGCTGATGCTGTTCGCAACCGATGGCCGTTTCTTCACGCTGGATTGCGCCAAACTTCCCGGCGGTCGCGGCAATGGCGAGGCGATCCGCACGTTTATCGATCTGCCGCCGGAATCCGATGTCATCGATATGTTCGTTCACATGGAGGGCCGGAAGCTTCTGCTTGCCGCCACATCCGGCCACGGCTTTGTCACCAGCGAAGACGAGGCCGTGGCGATGACGCGCTCCGGCAAGCGCGTGATGAATGTCGCCGATGGGGGCGAGGCGGTTGCGTGCGCCTTTGTCAGCGGCGATACGGTCGCGGTGACGGGCGAGAATCGCAAACTGCTGATTTTCCCGCTGACCGACCTGCCCGAAATGGCGCGCGGCCGCGGCGTCATTCTGCAACGCTACAAGGACGGCGCGCTGCTCGATGCGGCGACATTCACATGGAAAGAAGGGTTGCGCGATCAGAACGGCCGCACCTGGACACCCACCGAACTCAAGGAATGGAAAGGCGAGCGCGCACAAGCCGGCCGCCTCGTGCCGCGCGGTTTCGCAAAGTCGGGGAAATTCGATTAACGGCCCTTGCGCCGCGTTAAGACTCTGTCAATCTTTTGCCGATGGGTTGAGGCAGGGTCGGTGCGGCGCTCGGTGACATTGCTGGCGATTGCGGCGGCGGCGCTCTTGGGTGCGGCTTCGCTGGGCCGCGCATCCGGCCCGCGGCCTTCGCCCGGCGTGTCCATTGATTTGCCGCAAGGCCTGTTCGATCCCACGCCGGAACCGTGGCGCGCCAAGCCGCGCACGCGCGTGGGTTTCAATCTGCCGGCCGATCAGTTCGCGCCGCTATGGATGCGCGTGGCCGAACGGATGAGGGGCAATCTCTCGCCCGAACTGGCCGCGAATTTCGATCTGTTCGTCTATGTGAACAAGGCCGCGCGCGGGGAAACAGCGCAGCGCATGTATGTGTTCGACGGCAAGAAAAATTTCGCCCGGCTTTACGATTGGGCCGTTTCCACGGGCCGCGAGAAAACCGAAGCCGACAAACATGGCCATTTGCGCGCGAGCACCACGCCTGTGGGTTTCTACGAACTCGATCCGCAGCGTTTCTATGTGAATTATCGCTCCCATGCGTGGGGCGATCCGATGCCTTACGCGATGTTCTTCAACTGGGTGCGCGAAGGCGAAAAGACGGGACTGGCGATCCACGCCACGGATGTCGAGGCATTGTTGGGTAGCCGCGCAAGCGCGGGCTGCGTGCGGTTGTCGCTCAATCACGCGCGCACATTGTTCGCGCTTGTGAAATCGCAATATCGCGGCGCGACACCGCAATTTGCCTATGACCGCGCGGCGGAATCCACCAGCAACAAAGGCGCGTTATCGCGCGATGCGAAAGGACACGTTCGTTTCACGGATGGTTATCGCGTGCTTGTCTATATCGATGATTATACGGCGAACGATCAGCTGGCGGCGCTGTTCTGATCACCGCCGCAATTCGTAGAGCGCTATCGTGGCTGCGTTGGAAACATTCAGGCTTTCAGTCGCAATCGGAATGAACGCGGCCTGATCGCAATTCTCGCGCACCAGCCTGCGAATGCCCGAGCCTTCCGACCCCAGCACCAGCGCAATGTCGCTCGTATGC
>DATCEI010000252.1:0-5279 GCA_036510185.1 Rhizomicrobium sp.
AGCTCATCGAAATACCATTTGTTGTAGAGGAATTTGTAGAGCAGCCCGCCGCGCGCGGCCATCTGCGCGGGCAATTCCGGATTGAGGATGTAATAGTAAAACGCAATGCCGAAACCGATGATCGTGACGACGAACGGCGCGAACTGAACCCAGATTGGCGGCTCGCCGCCCGCGTTGTGGCCAGCAATCGACGCAATCGCGTTGTGCCAGAAACCGCTGGCGCTTTCGCCCCCGAAATAGGGATCGAAAATCGCGCCCGCGAACAGCGCGCCTGCCGCCAGCACGAACAGCGGCGCCAGCATCGTCCAGGGCGATTCATGCACATCGGACAATTGGACGACGTGATGATGATCGTCGCCGGGTTCTTCGTGTTCGTCGTGCCCGTGAGGCGCATCCGCGCCGCGATACCGCCCGTGGAATGTCATCAGGAATTGCCGCCAGGAATAGAACGAGGTCATCAGCGCCGCGATGACGGTCATTATAAAAGCGTATGTGCCGATGGGCGTGCCGGACGCGAACGCCGCGTTGATGATGCCGTCCTTGGAATAGAAGCCAGATGTGCCGATGCCGAGCAGTGGAATGCCGACGCCGGTAAGCGCCAGATTGCCGATCAGCATCATCGTCCAGGTGATGGGCAATTGCCTGGCGAGGCCGCCCATGCGGCGCATATCCTGTTCGTGATGCACGGCGTGGATCACGGCACCCGCGCCCAGGAACAGCAGCGCCTTGAAGAAGGCGTGCGTGAACAGATGGAACATCGCGGATCCGTAAGCCGACACGCCCGCGGCCGCGAACATGTAACCAAGCTGCGAACACGTCGAATAGGCGATGACACGCTTGATGTCGTTCTGGAATAGGCCCACCGATGCCGCGAAGAACGCGGTGGTCGCGCCGATGAACGTGACAAACTCCAGCGCGCGCGGTGCGAGTTCAAACATCGGCGAACAACGGCAGACGAGAAACACGCCCGCCGTGACCATCGTGGCGGCGTGGATCAGCGCGGAGACGGGTGTGGGGCCTTCCATCGCGTCCGGCAACCATGTGTGCAGGCCGATCTGCGCGGATTTTCCCATCGCGCCGACAAACAGCAACAGACACAGCGTGGTCATTATATCGACGTTATGCCCCGCGAACAGGAACGTCTTGCCGACCATGCTGGGCGCGGCCGCGAACACCGTGTCGAAATCCAGCGTGCCGAAAATATAGAACACGCCGAATATGCCCAGCGCAAAACCGAAATCGCCCACGCGGTTGACGATGAAGGCCTTGATCGCGGCAGCGTTGGCGGAAGGCTTCTGATACCAGAAACCGATGAGCAGATAGGACGCCAGGCCCACGCCTTCCCAGCCGAAAAACATCTGCAGGAAATTGTTCGCCGTCACCAGCATCAGCATCGCGAAGGTGAACAACGACAGATAAGAAAAGAAACGCGGGCGGCTGTCGTCATCGTGCATGTAGCCGATGGAGTAGAGATGCACGAGCGAGGACACGCCCGTCACCACGACCAGCATCACGGCGGTGAGCGAGTCCACGCGGATCGTCCAGTGCGCGGAGAAATCGCCCGACGTAATCCAGTCGGCGATGGGCAAGATGTACGAATGGCCGTGCATCGTCACATCGACGAACGCGATGCACGACAGCGCCGCCGAAACGAACAGCAGGCCGGTCGTGACGATCTCCGACGCGCGCGCGCCGATGACGCGGCCGAACAATCCGGCGATGGCCGAACCGAGCAGAGGCAGGAATACGATTGCCGCGTACATTATATAAACGTCAGCCTTTCATCAGATTGATGTCTTCGACCTGGATCGTGCCGCGATTGCGGAAATAGACCACGAGGATCGCAAGACCGATGGCGGCTTCGGCGGCGGCGACCGTCAGCACGAACAGCGCGAACACCTGCCCCACCAGATCGCCCAGGAAACTCGAAAACGCCACGAAATTGATGTTGACCGAAAGCAGGATCAATTCGATCGACATGAGAATGACGATCACGTTCTTGCGGTTCAGGAAAATGCCGAACACGCCAATCGTGAACAGAATGGCGGCGACGGTGAGGTAACTTCCCAGCCCGATCTGCATTCAGCCCCCCTGCCCCGGTTTCACATCGTGCATGTCGATGCGCGCTTCGCGGTTGACCTGTGTGGCGATGGATTGACGGCGCACGCCGGGACGATGGCGCAGCGTCAGCACAATCGCGCCGATCATCGCCACGAGAAGAACAAGGCCCGCAATCTGGAAGTAGTAAACGTAATCCGTATAGAGGATGTGCCCCAGCGCTTCCGTGTTGGTCATGCCCGGCGGCGTTGCATGCGCGAATGTCTGTTGCACGCCCGGCGCCTGCACCCACCACACCGTGCCTACCATAATGAGTTCGGCGGCGAGAATGATGCCGACCAGCGCGCCCAGCGGCAGATATTGCAGCGCGCCGCGTTTCAACTCCGCGAAATCGATGTCCAGCATCATCACGACGAACAGGAACAGCACCGCCACCGCGCCGACATAGACGACGATGAGGATCATCGCGAGGAATTCCGCGCCCAGCAGCACGAACAATCCCGCCGCGTTAAAGAAACTGAGGATCAGGAACAGCACGGAATGCACAGGGTTCCGCGCGGCGACCACCATCAACGCCGATGCGATAAGCACGGCGGAGAAAAGGTAGAAGGCTATTGCGGTAAAAATCATAACGCACCGTCATGGCCGGGCCTGACCCGGCCACCCATCCGACGCACGTCCGTGCGTCGGAAAGGCTTTTTTGCGTTCGCCGACGCGAACGCGATGGATGGCCGGACTAAATCCGGCCATGACGGAGTTTGCTGGAACCCCTTTCTCATCTGTAGGGCGCATCCAGTTCGAGGTTGCGCGCGATCTCACTCTCCCAGCGGTCGCCGTTCGCCAGCAACCGCGCCTTGTCGTAATAAAGCTCCTCGCGCGTTTCGGTGGAGAATTCGAAGTTCGGCCCTTCGACGATGGCGTCAACGGGGCACGCCTCCTGGCACAGCCCGCAATAGATACATTTCACCATGTCGATGTCGTAGCGCGTGGTGCGGCGGCTGCCGTCCTCGCGCGGTTCGGCCTCGATGGTGATGGCGAGCGCGGGGCACACGGCTTCGCACAATTTGCACGCAATGCAGCGTTCTTCGCCGCTCGGATAACGGCGCAGCGCATGTTCGCCGCGAAAGCGGGGCGACAGCGGGCCTTTCTCGAACGGATAATTCAGCGTGGCTTTCGGCGCGAAGAAATAACGCATGCCGAGCGCGAAACTCTTCACGAATTCCCAGAGGAAAATCGAGCGTGCGGTGCGATCCAGTGTTGCCATCAGCGCCTCACATGCCCGTGTGGTGGAAAATCATGACCCAGCCCGCCGTCAGCACGACCCAGACAAGCGAGATCGGCAGAAACACTTTCCAGCCCAGCCGCATCAACTGGTCATAGCGATAGCGCGGCACCAGCGAACGCACCATCGCCATCATAAAGAAGAAGAAGCAGATTTTGAGGATGAACCAGATCACGCCGGGCACGGCGTTCAAGGCCGAAACGATGAAAGGCACCTGATTCAGCGGCCAGAAAATCGGCGGCAGCCATCCGCCGAGGAACAGGATCGACAAGATCGCGCACATCAGCACGATGTTGAGGAATTCGCCGAGATAGAACAACAGAAACGGCGTCGAGGAATATTCGACGAAATACCCGGCCACGAGTTCCGATTCCGCCTCGATGAGATCGAAAGGCGGGCGGTTGGTTTCCGCAATCGCGGAGACGAAGAAAATCACCATCATCGGGAACAGCATGGTGAACGCGAACCAGCCATGTTCCTGCGCGCGCACGATGGCCGACAGGTTCAACGAGCCTGCGAACAGCAGCACCGTAATCATCACAAAGCCGATGGAAACTTCGTAGGACACCATTTGCGCCGCCGCGCGCAACGCCGACAGGAATGGGTATTTCGAATTCGATGCCCAGCCCGCCATGATGACGCCGTACACGCCCAGCGACGACATCGCGAACAGATAAAGAATGCCGACATTGATGTCGCCGAACACCCAGCCATTGTCGAGCGGCACGACGGCCCATCCGGCGAAGGCGAGTGTGGCGGTCACAAGTGGCGCGAGAAGGAAAATCACCTTGTTCGCGCCGGCGGGGACGATGACTTCCTTGATGAGATATTTCCCAAGGTCCGAAAAACTTTGCAGCAGGCCGAACGCGCCCACAACATTGGGGCCGCGCCGCATCTGCACGGCGGCGAAAATCTTGCGGTCGGCCAGCAGGAAATACGCAATCATCACCAGCAGCACGACGTCGAAAATCACAATCGACAGCACCTGGCTGAGCGTCCATGCCCAGGCATAGGGCAGACCGAGATGCGCGAAGAGCCTCGTGAAGATCATTATTCCGCCGCCATCTGTTGCTGTGGCTTCACGAAAATGCGGCTGCATTCGGCCATGGTTTCGCTGGCGCGCGCGATTGCGTTGGTCAGATAGAAATCACGCATGGGCGACACGAGCGGTATGGACGAATTCACATTGCCCGCCTGCCCTATGGCGTTCCAGATCGCAGGGTCTGCGCCGGGATGCGCGGGCGCTTCGCCGACATCGGCGAAATGCGGCGCTTGCGCGACGATTGCGCGGCGCAATGCACCCAGATCGTCATACGGCAATTTACGGCCGAGCACTTCGGAGAGCGCGCGCAGAATCGCCCAATCTTCTTTCGCATCGCCGGGCGGGAACGCGGCGCGATTGGCCAATTGCACGCGGCCTTCAAAATTCGCGTAGAGACCGGACTTTTCGGTGTAGGCCGCACCCGGCAACACGACATCGGCGCGATGCGCACCTGCATCGCCATGCGTGCCCTGATAAACGACGAAGGCTTTGCCGAGCGCCTGTGTGTCGATCTCATCCGCGCCCAGCAGATATATAAAGTCGAATTCGCCTTTCGCGGCGCTGCTCAGAACATCGCGATTGCCGGGCGTGAAACCGAGATCGAGTGCGGCCACGCGGCTAGCCGCTGTGTGCAACACATTGAATCCGTTCCAGCCGCCTTCGGCCACGCTGCCCGCTGGACCGATCATGCCGGTTTCGCCTGCGAGTTTCGCGGCGAGTTGCAAGATCGCAGCGCCATCTGGCCGCGCAAGCGCGCCGGGTCCGAGGATCAGCATTGGGCGTTTGGCGTCTTTCAACACTTTCGTAAATTCGTGGCTGCCATCCGCGAGCGTTGCCGGATCGCTGCCGAGATTCTGGACCGGATAGGTCTGATCCATCGTCACGCCAAGGCCAGCG